>JAAYPG010000109.1 GCA_012519905.1 Clostridiales bacterium
CTACCTTATCACATCAATCTAAAATTCTTAAAAACCCTTTAGCTGTATATAAATAACAGCTATTAATAAGGTCTCCATTACCTAATTGAACATTCTTTTTCTCATCAATAACAGAGATTGGTGGAAGCTGTAAAACATATGTTTGTCAAATTAAGCTTTCATTAAATCACGATTATAATTCCCCACATCTTATTGTAAAATTAAACCATAGGTGTATAATTGTTATAAATACAAGAAAACAGGATGTGAACTGCTTATGAATGAGCAAATCAAAAGGCTAGAAGAGCTTAGAGAAAGAACAGTTAAGCTTCTGGTAATTATACTTACTGCATCATCTCTGATTACACTTCCTTTTATATATTTAGTAGCTGTTCGTACATATATGATGCAACTAGGGTTTTTTATATTAGTCTTTATGGGGGGTGGCACCTTTGCTATCCTAGGCTTTGCTACCGGCTATTTTAAGAAAGCGAAAGAATTCAAGGCCAGCTATAAGAAGATATTCGTTGAGGCCCCCTTTCAGGAAGCCTTTGATAAGGTCTATTGTGATTTTAATGAGGGAATCAGTAAGGATATTATCTCTGGAACCAATTTGATGAGTATGGGAAACCGCTATTATACCAATGATTATATTAAAGGTTCCTATAAGAATGTTGAGTTTGAACGAGCAGATATTAAAATTCAGCACCACACCTCTAATGGCAAGCGTTCTCGTACTGTAACTTATTTTAATGGTCGTTGGCTCATCTTAGAATTTAATAAGAACTTTCATTTTGATTTACAGATTATTGGTAAGGGCTTCTCCTATACACAGAAGAACAATTCCTTCTTTACAAGCGAAAAGCACCGCAGACACAAGATTAAGATGGAGGACATACGCTTTAATGAGAACTTCGATGTATATGCTCAGAATGAGCATGAGGCTTTTTATATACTGACCCCGCAATTCATGGATACCCTTAAAAACATGTATAATTATATGGACGGAAATTTCATGCTTGGTTTTGTAGACGATAAACTTCATGTGGCTATACATACACGGAAGGACGCCATGGAGCCCTCATTATTCAGCAGTGTCATGGAGCCTAATCTTGAAGAGGTTCAGCGAGAAATCAATACAATTATCCATATCATAGACCGACTAAATCTAGACAGAGAATTATATAAGTAACTAAAAATTTATTTTAAATAGGAGGATTTTAATATGCCCGTATTTATTTTATTGCCAATAGCTCTTATATTAATAGTATTTATATGGTATGTATCTACCATGAACAGCCTAAGACGTGCCGAGGTTAAGATTGATGAGGCCTTATCTTCTATAGATGTAGCCCTGACCAAAAGGTATGATGTTCTTACAAAAATGCTGGATATCTGTAAGAACTATATCAAGTATGAAAAGGAAACCATACTAGAAACCATAAAGCTACGCTCCGGAATGTCTATTGAGGATAGAAAAGCGGCCAATACTGATCTTGACCAAGCAAGCAACTTTATAAATGCGGTAGCGGAGAATTACCCCGAGTTAAAGTCAAGTGAGAATTTTAGACAGCTACAAGTATCTGTAATGGAGGTTGAAGAGCATCTTCAGGCTGCTCGTCGCATGTATAACAGTAATGTTGCCTACTTAAATCAGAAGCTTGTATCATTTCCAACTAGTATAATTGCAAAAAACTTGGGTCTAACTTCAAGATTATTTTTTGAAGCAGATGTTAGCAAAAAACAGGATGTGGATATGGATTTTTAAGGCTAAGTTCGTATAGAAGGAAGTAAGATTATATGCTTACATTCTTGCATATAGTATGGTACACTATTCATGCTTATGTTCCTATTGATATGCATAAAATACATATTAACCGGAGGTATCATGAATAAAACATACAGACAGTTGACGATTAAATACGCATTTTTACAAAGTACCTTTTGGATTGGCCAATGTATAATCTATAGCTTTGCTGCCGTATATTTACAATATAAGAACTTTAACAATACCCAGATTGGTATTGTTCTTTCATTATCATCAATTTTATCTATCATAATGCAACCTGCTGTCTCCGCCTTTGCCGACAAGTCAAAGAAGAAGACTGTCCGAAATATTATTTTATCTATTATATTAATAGTCATTGCCTTAGCTGTTATTTTAAACATATGGAGCAACTCATTTATTCTTATTGCATCCATTTATGTGCTAATTAATGCCCTTCAGATAACTCTAATTCCTCTACTTAATTCTATTGCTTTAGAGTTTATGAACAATGGCTACCCCTTTAATTTTGGCTTGGCTAGAGGAACTGGCTCAGTAGCATTTGCTGTTACATCCTTTTTTCTTGGCCATGCCATAAGTCGGTTTAGTGCAGCTATTGTTTTACCTCTTTTTCTTATAAGTAATGTATTATTCTTTCTGGCCGCTTACATCTATAGAATTAAAGGCTTTAAAATGGAGCAGAAGGATTCTGTAGCTATAGATTCTAATGGGACATCCGCCATTTCATCCAAGAGTAGTAGCAGTGATTCTACCTCAGAGCAGCCCGCTAGCATCCTGGGATTTTTCATCAAATATAAACGCTTTACTTTATTGCTAATTGGCGTTGCTATGGTTTTCTATTCCCATAGCTTAATAAACACCTATCTAATCAACATTATTGAGAACGTGGGGGGAGATAGCGCAGATATGGGTCTTTCGCTCACTATTGCAGCTGGCCTTGAGCTACCAATGATGGCTGCATTTACAATCATAGTTAGGAAAGTAAAGTGTGGCAAACTTATAAGGCTATCGGGCTTCTTCTTTCTATTAAAAGCACTGGCAATCTGGATAGCCCCTAATGTTATGGCCATACATTTCTCTCAGGCCTTACAGATGCTATCCTTTGCCTTATTTACCCCTGCTTCTGTATACTATGTCAATTCAATTATAAATGAAGAGGATAGAAACAAGGGACAAGCCATGCTAGGTGTAGCTACGGTTGGAGTTGCAGGAACAATTGCCAATATAAGCGGTGGAAAGCTACTGGATATAAGTGGTGTGTCTAATATGTTGATGCTGGGGACAATAGTGGCATTTATAGGCTTTATAGTTATCTTTTTCTCTACGGATAAATCGAAATAATATTTATTCGTAGAAGATACTGTTTTTTAGATTATATAGTGAACATAATCACCCATATATGCAATATAATATATCAATAAAATAGTTTGGGTGTAATTATGAAAAAATTCATATATAAGCTGGTGGCTGTAATAATTATAGTCTTACTGTTGCCTTTTACTCTTACGCTTATATTTTCTAATAAAAACAAGCATTATTCCTTAGAAACCATGGATTTTCAGGTGTATTATGAAAAAGCAGGCCATAAGAAAAAGCTAAATTTTGATGAATATCTAGTCGGTGTTGTCGCGGCAAATATGCCTGCTGGATATCATATCGAAGCCTTAAAGGCTCAGGCAGTAGTTTCACGTACATATGCTCTTTATAACATATCTCTTCTTTCAAAGGATGAGCCAGGACGTAAGGAGTTTTCCACTTCAGAGCTGGGATTATCCTATATTGGACTTGACGAAATGGAGCAATATTGGGGTAGCGATAATTACGTAACTCATTTTACCAAGCTTGAGAACTGTGTCTATGGAACAAAGGATGAGGTGTTGATCTATGATAAGGAGTTAATCCTTCCTGTGTTTTTCGGAACTGGGACAGGATATACTAGAAATGCCAAGGAAGCTTGGGGTGTTGACATTCCTTACCTTATAAGCGTATCGAGTAAGCAGGATGTTACATCTATTCATTATCTTAAAATCACAGAATATGAGCCAAGCGTACTTATAGGAATTCTAAAGCAGGTATATCCATCCCTAAATATAAGCGAAAAAACCTTTTTTCAGGATATATCCCAAGTAGAAAGAGATAGTACCGGCTATGTAACCAATATTATCATAGATAATAAGCCTATAGCTGGAGAGGAATTTGCTTTAATTCTAGGACTTAATTCTAACCATTTCTATCTAGAAGATTATGAAGGCAAGGCACGGATCATATGTACAGGTGTTGGTCATGGTGTAGGCCTTAGTCAGTACGGATCTAATGCCATGGCTGAGGAGGGCTATTCCTATAATGATATACTAACCCACTATTACACTGGTGTTAAGCTTACTAAGCTTAATAACTAGTGCTATGGTTGTATGCCTTAATAAGGAAAACAAACTCCTCCATATGTAGTTTAAGAGCCTTGGTTTCACTTTTATGCCCTTCAAATAATCCTTTATAGAAGATGTGTATTTTATCATAGTCCTTATGGGTGATATCCTCCTCACCGTATCTATATGCCATAAAAATATTTACAACATCTCTAAATACTATCTCTCCAAACTTATACCTGTCCTTTATTCTATCTGAGAGTATAAGTAATGTGTCCTGCCTTCCCATAGTAAAGCCTTCGTGTTTTAACAGGTTAAGAATACGAAGTAATGTTTTATATGTCTTAATACTATAATCCGACTCATCAAATTCTCTCTTATATCTACGTCTTAACAATAGATAATAGGATGTTAATATGATTAGGATAACACAAACTGTTACAATAAAAACCACTATCCATAATAAGGTCCCTCTTCCTTCTTTTTCGGCAGGAGCTCCTTCATTAGGACCCATCATCTGATTTATGGGTGGTATTAATCCATCCATATTATAATAATCCCCTATGTTTGCTTCATCATATTTCATTCTTGGTGCCCATAGTGTATATCTTTGTTCATGATAAGAAGGCGTTGCTTCAAAAGGAATCCATCCAACCCCATCAAAGTAAGCCTCAGCCCAAGCATGAGCATGGCTGTTTCTAACAAGAAAGCCCGTATCATTCCTATCCTCATAGTCTACTATATACCCCTCAACGTAGCGCATGGGAATTCCAATACTTCGCCCAAGCACAGCCATTGCAGTTGCAAAGGAAGTACAATACCCCTTCTTGTTATCAAATATAAAAAAGTCTACAAAATCAGCACCCTCTGGAACCTTACCTGGTGATAGGGTGTATTCAAATTCAACTAAATATGACTCAATAGCCTTTAGTTTATCATATTTGGTATTCTCATCCTCAGTCAGCTTCTTAGCAAGCTGCTTAATTCGCGGGGGTAATTCATCAGGCAATTGCGTATAGCTTTTATATATTAGATCTGCTCTTTCCTTGTATAGATCATAGAAATCATCTCTTCTCAATATAAAATTCTCTTTATCTCGTACATGGAATTCTTTCTCTATCCAGGAGATCATGTCATAGTCTATAGGTCTACTCTCATTATATGAGAAATCATCAGCTTGCCTTAGCATCTCTTGAAATTCCTGCCCCTGTAAGTTCATCTCAAAATAAGAAACACTGTATGAAGTTTTATCCCCCTTGGCCTTTGGAAATGTTATGGCTGCATGCTCGGTCCTAAAATCCGGATCTGATTTATCAAAATGTAGCCACTTGCTCTTTAATGGATAGAAAAACGTCTTGGTCCTTATATTATTGTATAAGATTTTCATGGTCTTTGTCTCAGCTAATCTATACTCCTCAAGAAGCTCCTGATCCAATCTGGATAAGCCGTAGAGTAACTCCCCATAATCCAACTGATATTCCTGCTCATCCTCCAGAAAATCACTTCCGCTTTTTCCCCAACTGTAGCCAGTATAGACATCATTTACAGAGCCCGTCAGATATATGGGTGATAGCCCTCGATTACCAGTTACGATCAAAGCCACCTTGTTGTCATCAATTATATTTTCATTGTCAAGATTTCCATCTCCAGAAAATCCACTTAATGAGATTGAAAATATTCCATCCCCCTCACCAATAAAAAACTCCAGGTCCGTTACAAACTTATTAAGCCTATCCTTAAGGCTATAATATACATTTTTAACTCCTGACCACTGAATAGGCTCGGCTTTTGAAGGAAGTCCCACCGCAATAAATGCCAGTAATACACATACCGGAAGTAGGTAAAGTATGCTCTCCTTCCTATCCTTATTGCCACTAATCCTAGCATAAAGCATGCCAGAAAGTTCAATCAATATACTAAGTATATAAAAAATTCCTATACCAACTACAAGCTTTCCCATATGTAGATGTAGAACACTGCTAGCCACCATCAGGGTAATAGCCACTGCACCCAGTAGCAATCTAGATATTGATTTTCTTACAATTAAAAAGAATAATATACTAACTGCTATGGACAGGGCCGCAAGAGTAGTATAAGCCCATACTGCCTCATATAGCTCTTCTGTACGATCATACCTCATAATCCAATCTATGATGGCCCTAAACCAATGGATTGGATTTGTTTTGCTTACTAAAAAGATAAGCCCTACCACCGGTAGCAGGCCTAAGAGTACAAGATATGTTACAGTGTTCTTCTTGTATTCATTAAATATATAGAGTAGTAAGGCTGGCACTATGGTATACAAGATACTGACATATATATTAACCTTAAGAGCAAAATGTTCATTAACCCATAATATTACTGCCAGGGTCAATAGCAATGCAAGTATGGAATAATATATTTGATAACCCCTTTTACTGTCATGCATCAAACGCTTCCCTCCTTTACAAGAACTTAAGTGGCAGAAACATCACCGGTAAGAACATCATCAATTTCATCCATTGGCATTATTTGATATATATCTGCTCCTATCTTTCTTATATCCTCAATCAACCTTTTTGTAGTTTCAGAGACATGGCTACTAATAAATAATATGCATAGGCGGTTGCCTCCTGATAGGACCTTAAGAGATTTAAGATAGAGATCATTTGTAAGCCTAGAAGTAACTATCACATAGAATACCCCATCGTCTCCCCTATGTAAACGTCTCTCAACTAGTTCACTAACAGCTGTTTTCGCATTAAATTTTATATTGACGCAGGCCTTATAAAAGGCATTAAAATCAATCTTTCTATATATGGCCATTTCCCTTATGCCATCCATGTCATAGATAATATGGGATCTTGTTCCCCTGGATGCATAATAATTGCTTATAGCAAGTACACTTTCTATTATCTTATCCTCGGCTATAACTACATTAAGGTCATCCTCAATAATCTTTGATAGGTCCATAAAGATTACCAACTCAGCCTTTGGCTTTTGATGATATTTTCGACTCAGCAGTTCCTTTGTCTTAGCCGAGGCCTTCCAATGTATTCTTTTTTTATTATCTCCAGAATTGTATCTACGAATCTCTGTATCCAACTCTTCTTCAATTGAATTGCTATATCGTATAGGATTTTTAGAATCGACTAATGATGGGGCTATGCCTAACTGCTCTAAGCTCAATACTCTAGGCAACACCAGAACCTTAAGCTTAGATGTAATTGGATAGTTAATTGAAAATAAATACAAAAAATCAGTTACTTGAATAGATTCTACGCCAACCTCATATTCTCCCCTATAATTACAGCGAAGCTTTGTCTCCATCTTCTCTTTATCACTAGGGAGAAGGGAATATTCCATGCTTTTCTCGGTTTTCTTAATTGTAGATTTGCTATGTAGAAAATTAACCTTGACATTTCGATATGCTATATAGTCCTCGTTAGCTATTACAAATGAGTAGTTATTCCAATCTCCCTTAACCACAACATAGTTATCCATTGATTGATATATCTTAAATCTGATATAAACATAGACTGTATAGAGAAAGGATATGATAGGTATAAATATTGACAGATAAAAAAGAGCATAGGATATATTACCTCCAAAATATGAGGCAAATATTCCACTTCCTATTATGAATAGAATACTTAATAGACGAGTAATTAACATTATATCAAGCCCTTATCCTTTAATCATATTTGCCTAACACAGGTACAGGAATCTTAGATATTATATCCTTTAATACTTTTTCTTCCTTAGCTTGAGCAAGTTTTGCCTCCGGTGATAATATGATACGATGGGCTATGACAGGGACCGCAAGCTTAAGGATATCATCCGGGATACAGTAGGATCTTCCCTCAAGATATGCCTTTGCTTGTACAGCCCGAATTAAGGCCAGGGTAGCCCTGGGGCTTGCTCCCAAGGATATATTACTGTCCTTTCTTGTCTCCTGAATAAATTTTGTAATATAGTTTACCAAATCCCTGTTTACCTTGATCTCCCTTACCTCATGCTGCATTTTCTCTATTGAATCCTTGTCAACCACCGGCTCAAGCCTTCCGACAAATTGCTGCTGTAGAAACCTATCTGCCATAATCTGCTCATCAGATGCTGCAGGATAACCAATGGAGATCTTAATCATAAAACGATCCAGCTGCGCCTCAGGAAGATTATAGGTTCCAAGGTAATCAATAGGATTTTGAGTAGCAATAACAATAAAAGGTTTAGGTAGTTCATATGTAATTCCATCTACTGTGACTTGTTTTTCTTCCATTGCTTCCAATAAGCTGGCCTGAGTCTTAGGTGATGTACGATTTATTTCATCCGCCAAGACAATGTTAGTCATAATCGCACCTTTAGAATACTCGAATACTCCTGTCTGCATATTATAGATTGAAAGTCCGGTCACATCACTTGGCAATGTATCTGGTGTAAATTGTATTCGTGTAAAATCACAGTCTATGGTTTGTGCAAGTGCTTTAGCAAGGGTGGTCTTACCAACTCCTGGCACATCCTCCAATAGAAGATGCCCCCCTGCCAGTAAAGTAATCAGTGTATATTCTATTGCCTCTCGTTTTCCTACCAGTAAACGTTCTATGTTATTTATCATTCTAGCTATTTTACCCTGATACTCCATAAAACCATCCTCCTTTTAGAGTGTTGATATTTCTTATGTTTTTATTATAAAATACTAGCAATCATCTATCAATAAAATAACTACATACTTTATCCTAATAATTACAGTTTCTACATTCAAGATGTGATAAGTTCATATACGAGAGTACGCATTAAAAAAATAGGGCTGTTGGAATATCTATCAGTGATTATAGACATGACCAAAAAGCCCTAGTATTGTAAACCTATTTATTTAGTTCTTTAATAAGTTCTTTTAGCAATAATACTGTATTATCTATTGCAATAGCCTCAAACTCAGAATAAGCCATTTCAGCACTATTATCAGCCTTATCAGAAATTGCTCTTATTATTAGAAAGGGAAGCTTATTCAGATATGCTGCCTGCGCTATGGCTGCCCCCTCCATCTCAGTACAATATCCGTTAAAGCTCTTAACCAGCCACTCCTTTTTATTAGCATCAGAGATAAACTGATCACCACTTACTATTCTACCAGTATGAACGCCCAGCCCCGGAAGGACTCTTTTACATACGCTTTTAGCTAATGTGATTAGTTCTGGGTCTGCCTCAAATATAGACTGCTCCATCCTTGGAATAACACCAAGCTCATATCCAAAGCCCGTAGCATCCACATCATGCTGGAGAGCATCAGTTGATAGAACAATATCGGCAATATCTATTTCATTTCTAAGAGAACCTGCCACTCCTGTATTAATTACTAAGTCAACCCCGTATCTATCTACAAGAATTTGGGTACACAATGCCCCATTAACCTTACCTATTCCACTTCGGACCACAACTAGGGCTACTCCCTCAAGTCTACCCTCATAGAAATCCATAGAAGCGATGCTCTTAATATTCACATCTTCCATCAGCTCCTTGATTCTCTTTATCTCTTCCTCCATAGCCCCAATAATTCCGATTTTCTTCATATGGTTCCTCCAATCAAAGTACTACTTTTACTTGTTTTCTTAATACTAGTTATATTCTAATAGTACTCCCCTTAAAAAACAATATCATGCTTCGCTATAACATCCAATCCAATTGTCGGTTCATCTAAGAAGACTACCTTAGGATGATGAAGCATGGCCATTATAAATTCGCATTTCATTCTCTCACCAAGGGATAATACTCTGGTAGGCCTTGTAATAAAGTCCTCTACCATGAATATCTTAGACATTAGTTGTAAGCGCTCATCAAAATCCTTATCAGATATGCCATATATGGCTTTATTCATTCTAAAGCTGTCCACCGGTGGTATATCCCATATAAGCTGAGACTTCTGTCCAAATACAGCCCCGATCTGATGAACATAAGTCTTTCTATTTTTTGTTGGATTATATCCCATAACCTCGATGCTACCACTTGTCGGATATAGGGTACCCGTAAGCATCTTTATAGTGGTTGATTTCCCTGCCCCGTTAGGACCTAGAATTCCTACGATATCCCCTTCCTTCACATTAAAGGATACATCATTAACAGCAATTACCGGTACCTTCTCTCTTACGAATAGCGCTTTCAGACTTTCCTTAAAGCCACTACCCCGTTTATATGTACTGTATCTTTTTGTAAGTTTATCAACTGTAATTATATCTCCCATATAAAATCTCCTTCTCCTCTAGCCTCCAACACCCTGATAGAGTCGTACCATATGTCTATATAGATATATACCAAATATCAGGAACAAAAAGCATGGCAATATCATTATAAACATTCCAGAATTAACCCTACCAAGTAAAGCTGCTGCTGGATAATAAGAAATCATGGCTACCGGAATAATAATAGATGTAATAAAAACTATAGCCTTTGGAAATATACTCTGAGGATATTTTCCAAAGCTTCTTATGGAACTGAAAATCTCTGGTATTCGAGAATTACCTACCCACTTAAATGATATGGCTGCCATAATTAGCGCAATACCCATCATTACAAAAATACCAATAATAAAAAAGGTCAAAAATTGGAGCCACAATATTATAGAGGGTATGGACACATTGAGAACAGCTACTATAAAGATGATGAATCCACCTAAAAACAAACCTATACCCTCAAATGAAAAAGTCCTAGCCATCAATATAAACATTGTGTCTACTGGTAATATTAAGACCATTTCCATATTACCGTTTCTCACCATGTCCATGGTTACCCACATGACCCCATGAAAGGTCATATCAGCAATAGCCGTTGACATCGTGAATATTGACTGAATTAACAATACCTCATATACAGTCCAGCCCTGAAACCCCGCACCAGAACCGTAGATAAGTACTGTTATTAAGGGAAATATTATATCCCCCAAAAGCATAATTGTACAATTCAAAATAAAATTCAATCGATAGGTAGATGCAGCTGCAAATGCTACCTTTATGCATTCCTTATATATCTTCATGTGTTTTTTCATAAGAAACCTCTTAACCTCTTTTTTGTATTACCTTACTTAATTATGCTCCTACACCGTTGAATCTTCTCATAGAGGCCCGGTATATTATCTCACTAATTAATATGGTGATACATACTGCCAAGCATTGAATTCCTACAATACTCGGAATATCCATCCTTACCCCTGCTAAAGTGAAGTCCCCTGTAAATACCATGACTGGTACATAGGACATATAAGGAAATGGAAGAAAAAATAATATTTTCTGTAATACTTGTGGGAAAAACACTAAGGGTATGAAGACTCCAGAGAACACACCCGATAAAAGGTCAAATACTCTTCGTATTCCGGTTGATTGTGTAAACCAGAATGCGGTCATACCAAGTATATAATGAATATAAAAATTCATTAAAAATGCCAGTACCACAGATAATATGGTCCATCCGATATGAGTGGGTACCAGTGAAACCTTAAATAATATCGTAAATATAAAATAGCATGGAATAAACTCAAATAATAAGCCAAGAAGTCTATGGCCTACCTTTTGAGAAAAGGCAAAAAATCTATGATGGATAGGTCTTAGTGCAAAGGTTAAAAATTTACCTGTCCGAATCAACATCTGAAGATTCCAATCTGCGAAATCCATTGTTAGGTATCCTATTAAGGTAGATGCTCCGAAATATGTAATCATTTGAGATAAATCCATACCATTTAGCTGAGCCCTTCCCCCATAAGCAGCGGTCCATATAAAATACTGAACTATAAAATATATTGGTCCTACCAATATAGAAACCATGGAGTGGGTGCGGTAAGCACTCCACTCCTTATAGGTAACCACTGCTACTGCCCACAGTATGTTTAGTTGTTTTTTGATGGTTTTCATCTTCATCTCCGTCTATTTATAGTACCGGCTACCATTCATTCTTGGTAGCCAGCACCAATCTTATAATTTTATATTAGTCCTGACCACATAACTGCTGCCGCATTATATAGGGGCTCAGGACACCATACATCATTAATAAAGGGAATGAACCAGGCTGCAACTAGCTTTTCTACAGGATCGATAATTAAGCTACAGCCTCCTGCTCCTTCATGAAAGAAGGTTCCCTTGGAATAAAGACTTGCATCATTACAACGCATATCAGGGCCAAGGCCATGTTCCCTTCTGACACCCCCGGCACCCCAACAATAATCTCTAATCTCAGGACCGGTATATATAGTTGTCATTTTCTCTATGGTCTTTCTTCCTAATACACGATTTCCATCTATATAGCCTCCCTGAACTAGCATGGTTCCGAACCTACACAGATCCTTGGCTGTAGAGAACATGCCTCCACCTGTTTTAGGAATTTGTTCCCACACAGTGCCCTTATCTTCATTCTTGTAGTTTCCCTCAAAATATGATTTTATGGCTTTCTCATAATGTTCATTAGGTATATTTAATCTTTCGACAATTTCCTTTTTCTCAATATCAAAATGGGTATCCTTCATACCGCAGGGCTTTACTATCTTATCAATGATATAATCCTCTGCCCGAATACCACTGACCCTTGTTACTATCTCTCCCAATATAACATATCCAAAGCTACAATAAGCCCATTCCTCTCCTGGTTTCTTTCTCAGGCCACTATGTAGAGATGCTGCAATCCAATTCTTGCCCTTATCACGTTCAATAAACTCCCAGGGTGATACAAAATATTTGTTCTCAAAGCAGCCTGGATCCGCTTGCATGCCTGAGGTATGAGATAGCAAATGAGCAATGGTAATTTCGTTAAATGGTGGTGTCGCAAACTCCTCAATAATCTCTCCCACCCCTTGGTTAACACGAAGCTTTCCATCCTCCACCAACTGCCAGATAGCAACAGCTGTAAAGAGCTTAGTGATGGAAGCAATCCTTTGTATCGTGTCAGGAAGCAGTTCCCTTGTATCATCCTCCCGATAAGATAGCTTTCCTAGGGCTGCATCTACAAACATCTTGCCATCTCTGGCCATACAATAGTTTGCAGACAGTATCTTCTTCTTATCCATTAGGTCCATAAAATGCTTATTAAGTGCTTCTATTCTCGTCTTATCATAGCCGACTTCTTCAGGTGTATACTCAGTTTTATAATATATCATCTTCTCTACTCCCCTTCATTATATTGTACCAACTAGCAGTTTTCTGTATCTGCTTCCCTTTTCCTTGTCGGTACCCGGTACACAATATGGCTCTTTCTACCATATCAAGGGATATTATACCATGCGCTTTTGCTTTTGCAAACATTTGTTTGTGGAATTAAAAAGTATTTGCAAAAACTAAATATGTAGGCTAAAATGTTCACGATAAGTAGGATTTCATTATTTACATAATAGACTAGCTAGGATCTAAATAATTTATTTATTATGATTTATTAATTTAAATGGCTTTTCAAAGCCTCAAAGAAATGGAGGTCTTCAATATGAAGCGTATCGTTTTAACCGGTGGAGGCACTGCAGGACATGTTACACCGTTAATAGCCTTACTACCGGCCCTTACTAAGGAAAACTATGACATCCACTACATTGGGTCATATGAGGGAATTGAACGTAGGCTGATTGAAGAATACCATATTCCTTACTATGGTATATCTTCCGGAAAACTTAGAAGATATCTTGATCTAAAGAATTTTACTGATCCCTTTAAGGTTATTAAAGGGTATGTTGAAGCGCGAAAGATTATAAAAAAGTTAAAGCCGGATATTGTTTTTTCAAAGGGTGGATTTGTATCTGTCCCTGTTGTTCTTGCTGCGAAAAAATGCAAAATACCTGTAATAATTCACGAATCGGATATGACGCCCGGCCTAGCCAATAGGATAGCTATCCCAGCAGCAAAAAAAGTATGTGCCAATTTCCCTGAGACCATGAATCATCTCCCTCCCGAGAAGGCTGTGCTCACAGGCACCCCCATTCGTACTGAGCTCTTCTCAGGTAATAAGATAAAGGGCCTAGATTTTTGTGGTTTTACAGCAAATAAACCCGTCTTAATGATTATTGGAGGCAGTTCTGGTTCTAAAGCAATAAATGATGTGGTAAGAGGTCTACTACCCACTCTATTGAGAGACTTTCAGGTTATTCACCTGTGTGGTAAAGGAAATCTTGATCCAAAGCTTACAAATACAAAGGGATATGTGCAGTACGAATACATCAAGAATGAATTAAGTGATTTATTTGCTGCATCTGACCTTGTAGTATCAAGGGCTGGGGCAAATGCTATCTGCGAAATACTTGCTCTTAAGATACCTAACATATTAATTCCTCTTGGATTAAATGCAAGTAGAGGTGACCAAATACTTAACGCAGAATCCTTTGAAAACCAAGGCTATTCCTATCTACTTAAGGAAGAGGACCTAAGTGTTAGCAGCCTATTAGAAGCCATAAACAATGTTATGGATGAGAGGCAGAAATATATCGATGCCATGAAGAAAAGTGAATTGAACAATTCAATTGATACAATAATAAATTTAATCAAAAAAACACAACTATAACCCTTAAGAAGGGGGTTTTCGTGAGTTTCGCAATTTCATAATAAGTATATAACTAAGCCAAGCTATAGCAATCATGGTTTTCATGATTACTATAGCTTGGCTATCTCTTTACTTTATTCTTCCTGATATTTTATTGGCCAGTTCTGCTGCCTCATTGTCTTTATAGCTACCCGGTTTCCAGCTAATCTGTATATTATCATCCTTATATCTAGGTATCAAATGAAAATGAATATGGAAGACGCTTTGACCGGCAACCTCACCATTGTTCTGCAAAAGATTGATACCGTCACAGTTAAGCTCCTCCTTCATGGCAATAGCAAGCTTTTTCGCTACTATTAGTACCCGCGCTGCTACTTCATCCTCTATTTCAAATAGATTTTCAAAGTGTCTCTTAGAAAGAACTATAACATGTCCCCTTGAAGCAGGTGAGATATCCATTATTGCCTTAACAAACTCATCCTCATACAGTACCGATGAAGGAATATCACCGGAAACAATCTTACAAAAAACACACATACCCAAACCTCCTAAATAGAATATAAATTTGTGAACTTAACGGAGGTTTTACCTCCATTCTTCTTGCATTTTTTTCCAATATTTGATAGTATATAATCAATAATTTATCGTGAGATGATATATAAATTAATAATATCTTCTGAAAGGAGATCAAATGTATCAGGATACTAACCATATAAATGATGACTTAGTCAAAAAAATAATCGATGAGAACAGGCAAATAACCTCTATGCTAATTCATGAGCTTATAAATCCCCTGTCACTTATAAAGGGAACGCTCCAATATATTGAAATGAAGCATCAGGAAGTTAAGGGATATAAGTATTGGGACCAGCTATATGATCTAATAAATGATATGGAGATACTGATGTCTGACGCCTCCTTACTGAACTCAAGCTTTGCCCTTAATATTAAAGACACCAATCTACTAAATTTAATCCATCAGGTGGTGGATAACTACAAACCACAGGCTGATACTCAGGAAAAGCATCTTATTTTTAAGTCCTCCCCTGAATATGACTACATACTTTCTTCATATCCCTGCGATCAAGATAAAATTAAGCAGGTATTATCAAATTTACTCAAAAATGCCCTTGAAGCTACATCAACAGGCGACTACATTGAGATTATCATAAAGCTCGACGACATAAATTCACCTTCTATCTTATGCATACAGATTAACAATAATGGTCCCATGATACCTGAAAATGAAATTGATACAATCTTTAAGCCCTTTGTAACTCATAAATCAGGTGGAACCGGAGTGGGCCTAGCATTGGCAAAACGAATTATTGAAGCTCATAATGGAAGCATTCATGTATCATCTACAAAGGAAGTAACCGGATTCACAATTATCCTGCCACTCCGAAATGACTTATAATATATTAAACTGGAATACCTGATCAAAGGTACGAAGAGTCTTAAAATTCCCCTTTGCAGTTAATTCCCCTGACATGAAGGCCCCTTGAAAAGTAATTCTCCCCAGAATTAGCTTATTCATAACATCCCTTGTTGTCTTGGCAATAACATCTGCATCTGCTTTTTCGCCATAATAGCATTTAAGATGACTTTCACTGATTTCTACCACAAGGGTTTTATCTGCATCTGATATATTTATAGAGTAGGATGCAGAAAAGTCTGGGATAGGATGAAAGTTCTCCTTGAGGTTACGGATGAATTCCTGGTTACTATCACTTTCACCACCATCCAACATGTCCTTATACAATTGTGTAAGCTCCTCTATATCTTCTTTCTGTTTTCTTACATAGGTATCATCTGATACATACATTGACAGCTGCTCGCTCTCCTGGGGTGTCAATACTATAGAATTGCTTTTTAAAAGATTTTGTCTTAGGACTATGTTACTTGCAGGGAGCATCACTCTCTTTTGATTTATAACTCTATAATATGCTTCAGCTTTCTTTTCTATTAGCTTTGCATATTCTATATTTGTTTCAAACTCTACATGATTATCAACATAGGCGGATAGGCCATTAAATGGTATTCCCCCTAGCATCTCCCAAGCCTGTGTCAGCACAAGCTGGGCTTCCCTCTCTCCATAGGTGGTTGCTGTCACTACCGGCATCATATAAAGCTTTTCTAATTTTTCCTTGTCAGCATATAACCAGCAGGCATCTAAAAATTGCTGCATGTACCCACCAATACCCATCCACTCAACTGTAGTCGCCAAGATAATACCGTCCGCTTCCTTTAATGTCTTAGGAAGCATAGCTATTGTATTTTTTTCTTCATATAGATTGTATCTGGTCACCTTAACCCTTAACTCTTCAAACACTTCTGTTAGCTTACTAATTACATATAAGGTCGAATCTTCGATTAATCCCCTACCACCATAATAGATATTGATTTTCATAAATCAACTCTCCTCCCGTCCATTTTATCTTATAAAGCCTCATCCTTATTTAACTTTGACCTTTTATATTATGTTTTTTTGTAATAGTACGAACTTTCTTATTACATAAAATCAGGGCTAATATGATTCCCCCTATAAAGCCTCCAATGTGTGCAACATTATCTATATTCGCATTAGCTATACCACCATAAAGACTGAAAATAGTAAATAGAATAATCTGCCTACCACTAATATCTTCAAGGCGCCCTTTATTTATCAGCAACATATATCCCATAGCACCTACAATACCAAAAATAGCCCCAGACGCCCCTACAGATAATACCCATCTATCCTTTATCATATTATAGCTGATAGAAGAAATACCTGCAATAATCCCCGAACCAAAGTATATTATCAGGTATTTAATTTTCCCGGCTGCCCGCTCTAGATTATCTCCTACAAAAAATAATACTAGCATATTATTCATTAGATGCTCAAAATCAGAGTGGATAAACATTGAGGTGATTAACCTATAAAATTCTCCCTCTTCCTTAATCATATACCAGGATAGAGCCCCCTTTTGTAGGGCATGAATGCTATCTCCAAATATATTAGTATGATGGACAAAAATATATATTATTATATTAGCCACTATAAAGATTGTATTAAATAAAGAAACCCATTTTATCTTATGATTGTGAGAATCATAGACTTGACCATATTCTTTATCTTCAAGTCCTGTGGAATAATTATTATCATGAATAATCTTTTCTAATTCAGGAATAAGTCCATTAAAATAAGGTGATTGACTCTCATAAATTATGAGTCGTCTATCCCACAAATCCACTATTATGTGATCCTCTTGGTCCAAATAAAGCCGCCTTGCCCTCTCTGGTATAGCTGTAAGTATCAGTCCCATCATAAAGATATCCACAAAACCACTTTCATAAAAGCGTTTTTTAATATTATTCAGTAGTAACCTATACTCATCCGGTGATATCTCGTTTCCTGATATAACTCGAAGAACCAGTATAATCTCTGTTCCAAGGTCACTTGAACGGTAAAACACGTCCATTGTATTTATTCTTATATCTAATTTATGATAACCCATGGCCTTTAATTGCCTAATAATACCGTCCTCTATCCTCATATACCTTTATCCTATTCTATATTGTCTGCCTTATCAATCCATGAAAATGACCTTCCCACTGCCTTATGCCAGCCACGTAATAGTTTTTCTCTTTTTTCTATAGCCATATTTGGCTCATAGGTTTCAGATAATGCCCAGTTCTTCTTAATCTCTTCTTTATCCTTCCATAAGCCCACAGCTAATCCTGCTAAATATGCAGCTCCAAGGGCTGTAGTTTCTATACACTCAGGCTTTAATACCTTAGAATCTAAAATATCCGCTTGAAATTGCATAAGAAATCTATTAGCACAGGCTCCTCCATCCACTCGCAAAGACTTAAGGCTAGATCCCAAGTCATTCTCCATAGCCTTTATCACATCATAAGTTTGGTAGGCTATAGACTCAAGTGTGGCGCGAATAATATGCTCTCTATTGCAGCCTCTTGTTATTCCTACTACGGCTCCTCTGGCATACTGATCCCAATATGGCGCTCCCAGTCCAGTAAATGCAGGTATTACATATATACCATTTGTATCCTCAACTTCATAGGCATATTTTTCACTTTCAGCTGCATTACGGATTAAGCGGAGTTCGTCCCTAAGCCATTGTACAGCAGCACCAGCAACAAATACACTTCCCTCTAGAGCATATACAGGCTTGTTATCAGAGCATGCTGCTATAGTTGTAATAAGCCCATGCTTACTTATAAGCGCTTCCTCTCCTGTATTCATCAGTAGAAAACAGCCGGTTCCATAAGTATTCTTAGCCTCTCCCTTAGTAAAGCAGCATTGACCAAATAAAGCTGCCTGTTGATCACCCGCTGCCCCCGATATAGGTATCTCTTTTCCAAAGAGCCCATGATCAGTATAGCCATAGATATAGCTTGAGGGCTTAACCTCAGGTAACATAGCATATGGTATGTTAAGTTCCCTTATTATTTCATTATCCCAATTAAGTTTCTTTATATCAAATAGCATAGTCCTAGAGGCATTGGTATAATCGGTTACAAATGCTTTTCCTTTAGTTAGATTCCAAATAAGCCATGTATCCACAGTACCAAAAAGAAGATTTCCTTTCTCTGCTTCCATCCTTGCCCCAGGTACCTGGTCCAATATCCACTTTATTTTAGTAGCTGAAAAATATGCATCTGGAATAAGACCTGTTGTTTTTCTAATGTAAGGCTCCATGCCTTTTTCCTTTAATTCATCTATCATGTCTGCAGTTCTTCTGCATTGCCATACTATGGCATTATATACTGGCTGTCCGGTATTCTTATTCCATACTACTGTTGTTTCTCTCTGGTTTGTTATGCCAATTGAAGATATCTCATCTGCATTTATATTAATTTTAGCCATGGCCTCTGTAGCGACAGAGATTTGCGATGACCATATCTCCATGGGGTCATGCTCTACCCAGCCGGGCTTGGGATAAATTTGATTAAACTCTTTCTGAGCCATGCTCTTTATCTTACCTGATTTGTCAAAAATAATGCATCGGGAACTGGTTGTTCCCTGATCAAGTGCCATAACATATTTTTTCATACTAAAACCCCATTTCATCTTAACCTTATAGCTAATATTGTAACATTCTTATCCCAGCATGTACAATATGTTTTCCAAATCTTTGATCTGTTGTTCAGGGATCAATAAGTTGATTACAAAAAAACAAGGACATCTACTTACCCCTTGTTTTTCTTTAATTATGACTTAAATATATATTTTATACCCGCGATGGATACCTTATCATCTTTATAAAGCTTATGTCTTTGATAGCAGGATAATGGTTTATTATTTAATGTGGTTCCATTGGTAGAATTTAGATCTGTAATATAATAATCTTCCTCCTCCTTACTTATCTTGACATGATATCTACTAACCACCTCCTTATCTAGAAAGTAATCCACATTACTTTTTACTTTACCAATAACAAAGGGAAATTCCGTAATTGGTATTAGCTCATAACAATCCTTATCCTCAGGCTCTAGACAACATTTATAGGTAGAAATGTCTGCATTTAATAGAACTGTCGATTCAATTTCAATATCTGATTTATCTGTGGACTCTAATCCTTCTTTAGGAAAAGGATGCTCATATTCTCTTTTAATCGTTTCAGATTTAGTTTTCTTTTGCGGCCTGGGATAGTATTCCTCTCTAGGGTCGATGTATTTCTCTTTACTAATCATCTTTGTCAACCGATTATTCTTGTCCCAGATAATTTTCAACAGATATCCAATTATTATAGTTAGTATCAATAATAAAGCCACTAACTTACCGTAATCTATTCTATTTCCCATAGTGTTATATAATATTTTCGTCTTAAGACAGATAAGAAATACCATAATAGCTCCTAGGCTACAGGCTCCTGTATATATGTAATTTTTTAAGGGGTAATAGTAAATTTCACTTTCCTCTAACACCTTCTCCATCATAACCGGAATCTGTTTACTAGGCCTATATTCATCTTTTGGAATATCATCATTATTAGGGTAAAAAACATCTCCCTGATTACAGTCTTTCTTAATGCTTGTGCCTATTTCCTTTTCTTTTCTTATCATCATTGAGGGCCCAGACTTCTTTTCACTTAAAGCTAATAAGAGATCATTAAAGGTGAACCCTTCATTACGACAGACAGCATATAAATTATAGATATAAAATACTGCTTCCTTGTCATTGTAGTCCACCCTATTCATAAGATACTCAATTAAGGATACCATTTGCCCTCCTAGGTCTTTGTTATATCCCGGAAGGTAGCCTACATTTACCCGGTCTTTATTAAGCTCAATATAGATATGCTCTGGATCCAATAACAGGTCATTTTCATTGAGCAGATACTCATATGCCTGCTCAACTAATTCTGAAAGCCCTATAAAAAGCTTTTTTAACTGTTCATAATTAATTGTGCTCTTAACAAAGATCGTATCTATAGATTGCTTCGATGTAATGTCATAGTAATACAACACCTTATTATCAATCGTCCGTGGCTCTGGCTTTATTATTCCAACTATTGAATTTGCTTGTAGCATACTAACACAATAATATTCATCATCGCTGTTTTCTATCTTAGGTATGACAAGATAATTATGATGTAGATCTTTTTTATAACTTACATTCATCGCCCTACTCCTTATCTATTACGGTATAAGCCTTCCTATGGTTTCTTTAATTTTATCAAAGCCTTTGAACTTTGATCCTGTGTCAAGTATAACCTCTGAGATTCTAATAAAATTTGCCGGATTATGATAGGCTGACTTTGCCTCTACTACCAAGGTATTATCCAATGAACTTAACCATTGCAACCCCTTTAGAGGAAACTGAAATTCTCCCTCCACCCTAATAGAAAGATCTAAAATATTCTTTGTTACATCTATATTAGTAATCCTTGTTACAATCAGACTCTTAGATAAGATACTCGCTAAGTAATTTTCAATTTCATGCTCCTTAGATTCAGTTCCCCCAAAAATTTGACTAACTAATCCCCTATTAATCTCTTCATAGTTAATCCTTCCTGTACTGATATCTGCTCCCTGCTTATTATTCATAACAGCCTTATGCAAAACCCCATCCGCAATCCCTTGGATCTTACTATAGTCATGAAGATAAAAAGATAGATAGATAATAGAAACTATGGTAAAAAACACTATAGGTATTATAAATACAGCTTCTATTGTAAAACTTGCCTTTATTTTCATAGAACCCTCCAAAATCTAGACTGGAATATTTAGAATTATATATGAAAGAAAAAGGAATGGCATAAAGGGAATGGCCGTGCTCCTATTTGCCCTACGTAAAATTATTAGGCCTATTGAAAAAACTGCTGCCATAGAAAGAGCCAAGGCAAATAGCTCCATGTTACTCCAAAAGCCAAGACCTATCCCAGTAACCCCCAGTACCATGCCATCACCAATACCTATCTTTCCTCCAGTTGCCTTACTCAAAAGCACCATAGCTAATCCCAAAAGCAATCCAAATACTCTGTCTAAAATAGACAAGCTAGAGGAAAAGAGTGCACATACAGATAAGATGATTGTAGCTATTAACACTATCCATAACCTTATTTTTTTCCACTTGATATCTTGAATTGATACTATGATCAACAATAGACCTAATAGTCCCTTGATTATATATTCCCACATAACTTCTCCTATCCTGATATCCCTATCATTATCTGCCACATCGTTTGCAGGGGGCCTTATCCTTAACCTGAGATAAGGGGACCTCTTTGATATTTCTTTTAATCTTTGAGCATTCTCTATCCCTATGATACCTATCACCATATGATGTTATATAATATGTTGCCTGCTCAGGCTCCTGATTAGAGCAACAGGCATTACAGGGATAATATTTTCCACCATTTTTATTCCTTTGCCAGGTCGGTTTTCCGCTGATAGCCTCTATTGATAGGCTTATATGTGAGCAGCTTCTTTTAAGATGATATACTGAACCACTTTCTGTAACAAAGACCATGGCCTCGTCACTATCTGTCCCCTCTATCATGGTGTATTGGGGTAAAAGCTGGTGCCCATTCCATCCTCGAAGTCTTACCCTTTGCATCATATCCATTTCTTGAAGGCCAAATATTCTGACTGGAATCCTTACCCGATAGCTAATTATGATATCAATATCATCGTTATCCTCAAGTAGCTTAGAATCATCAAAGCGGATTTTATCTATGCCACCAACTATCAATGAATTACCTGATAAATTTGCATTAAGTTTACTTGATACTATCTGCTTAAGAACCACATTGTTAATAACAGCACCTGTAAGCTCATGTAATCCATCTTGTATAGCATCATCAAATATTGTAAAATCTGCCCCCTTGGCATCCTCTTCATCCTGAAAATCCGAATATATATAAGCTGCTCTTGCCAAGGACAAACCAGACTCGCTCATCGCCTCCTGTAATAACTCTTGAAGAGTGATTATCTGTATATAATATATTAGACTAATAAAGACAAACATGAAGAGGGGGAGCACCATTGATGCTTCAACAGTAAGAGACCCTTTTATTCTTTTACTTTTTATATGCTCTATATCTGAACTTAGCTTCATATTCCTTACCGCTACCTGCTTTAATACATTTATTTAATGATGGTCCGAGATGCCCGTTCTTCTAAAATATTGTTATATGCAAATGAATTCTTGGAGAGAGATTGATATTTTATTTTTTGATTTTTTAGAATTGAATAAAAGATGTGAAATTAGAATAGAAGAGCGGACATCTCGAACCACCATAAAATTTGCCTTAATAACTACATTCTGCTTGGATAATTAAAGGACTCCCATTATCCTTATCTATATACTTATTCATAAATGAAAATGTTGTGAAAAGTGGCTTAATATGAAATTTAGCCTTAGCCTCATATCCGAAGATACAATTTTGCAGGTTGAAATCCGTATTGTAACGTATATTTATATTCTGCTGTATAAGATCCATCATTCGATATGATAGCTTCCTCTGATTGGTTAGACATAGAAACAAGCTAATATAGTCATTGTATGAAAAGCCCTTACCTTCCTTATAAGCATTTGCCTTTCTCTTAATATTATCTCTGGTCAACAATAATAGATCACTGTACTCTAAATCTACCTTTTTCTTTATAATAGGCAGCTCCTTGCCTATAAGTAAAGCGCATGTATCCACAAGTCCGGAGGCAAAAGCTAATAATATCATTAATATACCCTGGGTAATTGCTACCAATATAGGAAGACCCGTAAAACCGACCAATAGCGTGGCTATGGATTTTGCTTCTTTCCATTTCTCCTTAGTGCCTAATATAGTTGCAAAGTTCAAAAGAGTTCTTATCAGAATAATCCTACCTATAAATGCCTCCAAATTCCCCTTATCTGATGCTTTTCCGTATAGGAGGTATTCCATTTCATATTCCAGTACTGAGGGCTTTCTTCCCTTCTTTTCCTCCTCCTTTACCGGAAACCTATAGAAATGCTCCTTTATATATCCTTGGACTAGAAGACGCTCCAATATCTCATCTACTCCACTGCCCACAAGTGCCCCAAGACTAAACTCACCAAAACTACCAAACAAGCCGTCCATACCGGAATTCTTACCTCCGATTTTCATATTCTTAAGTAGGGTGGTAAAGGAAAAACTTTCTTCATCCTGGGTTAACATATCTATCACAGAAGGAAGTAGCTCCGCAGATATTTCATTATCCGATATAGTCTTAGGATCAATTACAAGGCTGACGATTCCTTCTTTTATGAGTTCCTTCATACCATCAAGGTAATCCGGTGAATCCTTATCATCTATTACTAAAGTGCTATAATTAATATTAAGTCCCTTGGTCTCATATCTTAATAGTTCATTACATGCCCTAGTGTAGGCTTCCTGAGCTCTACTATAATCCTCATCTATCATGGCCTCAAAGCCACCGTTTAGACTAGCTACACATGAGGTTAGCACTTCATAATCTAAGACCAAAATCTCTCTCATCCTATAGAAATCATAGCCATTAAAATTATTTAGTTGGTACCTTTTTAGTTCCTGCAAGCCTTCCTCGAGACTATCAAGAACATCTGCATCTAGTCCTTCCTTCTCCCTTTCAAGGCTTCTCTCATAGGATTCAATAAGCGGTTCTGCTTCCTCTGCCCTTGTGATTATCTGGTCAATCTCTAAAACAGCTCGTTCTGCAGCTAAAAGGCATCCAGATGTTAATAGACTTATATCATTTCCCCTTGCCTCGATTGTTTTGATACAATTAGCTTTCTCTTTCTTATGAGCCTCTATCTCCTGCTGTATAGCCTCTATTCTATTTGCAATACCTGATATACTGTTTTCTATAGCTTCAATGCTTGCCATTATAGCTTCCTTGTAAGCCTCATCCGCTTCTTTGCTTTCAGATAATGACTTCTCTAGATTACTTAGAGCTGCCTTTTGTCCTTCTATACTCTCTTGAGCATGTTCTAGATCGACAGTCAATTGGTCTATGGCTTTTATAGACTCATAAAGCCTCTCAAAACTGTAAGTAATATCATTAAATGCATCTGTAGGATCTTGATATTTATCCTTTAATGCATAAAATACCTGCTCATTATTGATACCTGTACTTTCCATAGTTGGAGGACAATGTAATATCCTTTTAATAAAATCTTCTTCTGTCTTTAGGCCCCCACCCTTTTTTCTAATAAGCCCCTTTCTTCCAGTTGACACCCCATCAATATACTTCATAAGGGCAAGAATTCCTTCGTCTATTGTTACTAATTTCTCCTCAAGCCCAACCTTTTCCTCATATAATACACTGACCTTTTTTGGTTGCTCAAGTAAGGATGCCTTGTCCAAAAAGAACTCAAGAACGTCTCCCACTGAACGATACTTCATATATTCTGTTAGCTCATGAAGAAATATTTCCCCCTGATAATCCAGAAGACTAGTACTGCTTATCAGCTCTACTGATTCCAAGGAATTAGAATATAAATTAAAGACCTTCTTTGCCTCATTAAGATCCCGATTAGGATTAAATGTATATGACATATAATCCTCCATTCTCCGGGCGATTTCACCATTATCAGTAGATGTCCCACCATATGAAGAATCCAGCCCCAGCAGATGATATTCCTCCATTAGGGGGCCATAGAATCCTGCTAGAACCGAGTCCATAGAGCTAGTCATGGCTCTCTCTGCAATTACCATGGCTGTTGACCGCCTTGCACCTTCGATAACAGTCATCACTAAAGAGAGAATTAGAATAAGTATCAGACTTAAAAACACTGTAATGGATGCTTCCTCACTTTTTTGCTTACTATATGTAATCAACTTTTTACCCTCTTATGGTGCTGGTGATGGTGTTGTATTTAATATATCTACCTGATTATTAATGTTATTAAAAACTCTTGTTACAATGCCTGAGATTTGCTCTCTAAACAATACAATAAGAAGAATTAAAACCAATAAAATCAATATAATTTCAACTACACCTATCCCTTCAACTTCTGTCTTAAATAATTTCTTAATATTTTTCATCTCTTTCTCTGCCCTTATGGCAATCTTCCTTTCTAATAATTTTATAGTTAATCAATTTATCTATCGAATTTATACATTAAAATTAACAAAGGCTGGAATTAAGATTATTATTAGTACTATAAGAAGCATTAACATCATAGGACCTAAAAGCTTTGTAGATGCCTCCTCACCAATCCTTTTTGTGTTTTCCTTTCGTTCATGAAAGGCTTCCATAGCCTCCTGCTTAAGCATTTCTACCATGTTCTTATTTCCTTTTTTAAGATTTTGAACTAGCAAAGAGTTAAACTTCATATAGGGCATAAGCCCTGTTCTTATACCAAACTGCTCATAGGCATTTGCCTCTGGTATTCCAAGCTTAAGCTCATTCAATGTCACTAGCATTTCTTCATATGCATATCGAACTTGCCCCTTTCTCAATGTATTTTTTTCCTTATAATCCTCTGCAATCTTAGCCCAGGCCTGTCTAATGGTCATTCCAGCGTTTACTAATAGATTGAATTTATTAATAATATCAGGATAATCAAGAAGCATTTGCTTGTTTCTTTCCTTAATTTTTTCATCTAATGATCTGTCCATAAATACCCATAGCAAAATAGAACCTATAAAGCCTAGTAGGAGAATTGTTAATGCTAGATTTTCTTCGGGTATTTTCCATATAAGAGAATAGTCTCCAATCCTTTTAGGTAGCCTCCACTCTTTGGCTGTTTTTGTCTCTTCCTCTGTAATATCAAGGATGTCTTGAAGCTCCTTATATAGTAGATCCTTATTATTTACTTTTGCAGGCCATATGGTTAAGGGGATTATGTGCTCAACTTTCCTATCCTTATATCTTAAAATAGCAGTTATAGAGCTAACAGTAGCTTCGTCAATATCATTGCCCATAAGCTTACCGTTACTTGAGATTAGCCTATAATCCTTTGGAATCCACTCTAGGGTTATACCTGTGCCTGGAATGCTTTTAATCAGATTTAAATCCTTATCTATATAATCTAAACTCTCATTATCTCCTAATAGTTGTTGCTCCAGGTAGGGAATAGCCTTATTTAATACATCATTCCATTCATTTTCTGTATATACACGCTCCTTGTTTTTTATGGTTATTTCATCCTCGTAGACGTCATCATCGTTATTACTCTCCATACGAAAATGCAATATTAAATTACGGTCCCCTTCTCCATTCTCTGGCCTTATAAGGCTGGCTTCAAATGTCTGAGACATAGTGATAGTTTCTTTAACGGAAGTGATCATGGATACACATGAGAAAGTAAAAATTAATAATAGAAGTAAAGAAGTTTTTTTGTACCAGTAGAGCTTAATTTGAGAATTATGATAATTAGAGATATACAGAGCACGAACTTTTCTTGATATATCAAGCTTTTTTAGTAGTTTCTTCTCTATACCTGTTTTTTTCAGAAGCAGTCTAGCCATTGGATATAGAATATATAATCTATGCTCTTGTCTATCTATCTCTGAAAGCATACCATCATTATGCCTTAGGGAAATTAGATAAAAACAAATTAGTAGTATTAGTATTATAATGCTTACATACAACATGATATAATTCCTTACAATTCAATATTGGTAATCTTATCAATAAGACGATAGGTAAATAAGTAGATTATAAGTAGAATAGTCATTACAAGAATTCCTAATAGATTATGATATAGAGGATCCAAATAACCCGGTGATGAGATTGATAGATAGAACAAAATTCCCGCTGGAACAAACTTCATTATGGTTGCTTCAAATTTCTTGGCTGCTATTACGGTTATAATCTCTCGTTTTACCTCTATCTTATCGCTGATAATGCTGCTAGTAGCCTTAATAATCTGTATGATATCTCCCCCTGACCTTTTGGCTGTGGCAAAGACTTCAGCAAAGCTAATGATATCCTCCAGCCCACTACGCTCCCCAAAATCATGAAGGGCCCTTTCCACCGTGATATTCATCTGTATCCGATTAACAAGATAGGTGAACTCCTTAATAATCATTGCTCCATCAGGATACATCCGCTTTAAATCCTTAATAGCCTCAGTAAATGCTTGCTCTACGCTATATCCAGCAGCCATAGCTGCAGACAGGCTATTAATTCCATCTCTAAATTCTAGATTAAGTTGCCATTGTCTCTTTTTACTAAGTTTGACCTTTTTCTTTTTGCAGTAAATATATATTAAGGGACTGAGTATAACAAAGCCAAATATACTCCGGTAAAACAAGACAGCAAAAACTGATACTAGGAGAAGCCCCTCAATAATATATCTAATCCTCTCAATTGGGCTAAAACAGTATAGATCATAATTTTCAACCATAGGCTCTCCTTTCCTTCGCTAATCTAGGATAAGTCAAAATGCTTTGCATATTTCAATCCCGGATATTCCAGCCCGGCTAAGCTTCTCTGTATTATAAAGGTCATTAACCTTTTCCAGCCTTCCTATTATTCTATTCCCCTTTACTCCCTGCTCGGTGAATCTATATAAAGGATTTAATATGATCTCATTATTATTCATATCCTTTACCTCTGTTATTTCTAATACTCTTCTTGATTTGTCTCTAAGTCTCCCCAGATGCACTATTATATCTATAGCTGAGGCAATTTGCCTTCTTACAGCTAATAGGGGAATGTCAGCTCCGAGAAGAACTAAGGATTCTAGCCTGTTTAGCATATCTGCCGGCGAATTGGCATGTCCGGTAGACAGCGAGCCATCATGGCCTGTATTGAGTGCTTGAAGCATATCTATAGCGGCCTCGTCTCTAACCTCTCCTACTATAATTCTATCTGGCCTCATCCTTAGAGAGGTTTTTATCAAGTCTCGAATAGATATTTTATTATTACCTTCTGTATTACAATCTCTCACCTCCATACGGACTAGGTTTGCCACACTCCTTAGCTGTAACTCTGCTGAATCCTCAATAGTAATTATTCTCTCACTATTGGGAATATAATTTGACAGAACATTAAGAAACGTGGTTTTACCAGAACCTGTTCCTCCACTTATAAATATATTGTATTTTGCAATAACCAGCTTTTCTAGAAATCCTGCTGCCTCCGGAGTAATAGATTCATATTCAATTAACTGATCTATGGTAATTGGATTTTCAGGAAATCTTCTTATGGTAATAACTGGCCCATCTAGCGCTATTGGTGGAAGCACTATATTAACTCTAGAACCGTCTGGTAGCCTTGAGTCTACTATTGGATTAGATGCATTTACTATACGATTAGACTGAGATACAATCTGCTGTACCACATCCTCTAACTTCTCTTCTGATTCAAAGCACTTTGGACATCTGCTGATAATACCATTTTGCTCTATGAATATATCCTTTGCACCATTGACCATAATTTCAGTTATTGAAGGATCCTCAATCATATCCTGAAGAACATCAAGTCTGCGAATAGAGTTAAAAATATCTCTCCGTAGCCTTCTTTTTTCCTGCATACTGATATAATTCTCTCTACTTTTTAATACCAATATTTCATCTATAGTACTAAGTAGCTCTTCATCGGATATTTCTGTTGTTATATCGATACTTTCTAGTACATGCTGTTGTATTTTTTCCTTTAACCAGCCCATAATTCTCCTTTCAAATACCTTTTTAACAATAAGCTGCCTGTTCAGCAGTAGGTAGCTCTACTCTATTAATATTAAGTTTATTGATAGGCCTCCCTATAAGCTCCATCTGCCTTTCCCATTCCTCTAAGACGAGTTCCTCATAAGGCAAAGAACAGGTAGCTATATACACCTCATTACAGAGACTTAATACCTCCATAGACCCTTCTGTATAGATCCCAAGATAAAATATTATAGTCTCATAATCCGAGTGGTTTTTTAAGTCATCCATGAACCTAGTCATATCCTCCTTGCTCAAGGATAGTAAATCAAAACCATGATTTAAACCGGTTAGATATGATAACCTTTCTGAATAAGAAAGATATGATTTGAAATTACTCATATAATCCGCTTTACTTTCCTTAAGGTAATATAAGAGCTCAGATATAGATTGTCCCATATCCTCTTTTCCTGGCATATCCGATGTGGGTAAGGGCTCAAAAGCTATAAAAAGTACTTTTTTACTGATGGAAAGCTCCTTGGCAAATGACCAAGCATAGCGAATCTTCTCTAGCCCCGGAACAGGTGGATAAATAGCTATGATATTGACATTACCAAAAGAGGCACCCTGCTTCCTATCCTCTAGTCTGGTATAACATGACAAAATATCCGAGGCAATCTTAGCCGCAGCCTGATATTTATAGACTGTCTCATGCTTGTCCTCTATCTGTCTCTTATCATCAGGAGATAGCCAGAAGATATACTTAATATTCTCCTGAGATAGTCCTTCCAGCAGTTCATCTCCTCCGTACAAAAGAATATCAACTGACTGGTATTTAAGGAAATCCACTAAACTTTCTTTCTTTGTAAATAGTAGAATTTCAAATCCTTCCCAACCGTTCTTTTTAAAATACTCCATTAAACGAGATGCATATAAAATGTCATCATCAAAAATAGCCAGCAACTTCTCCAAGGCTAAACCCCCTAATAATAATTAACAACTTAATATATCAAATTTATAACATATGGAATAAATGCTGAGATAGCATCAATGATTGCCCTTCGGCCTAGATATATGGAGAATCCTATCTACTACATAATCTATGTAGGTATATAGGATTTGGGATGTATTTATAATACAAAATCTTTGGTCATATGTCAATATATTCCTTTTA
>JAAYPG010000110.1 GCA_012519905.1 Clostridiales bacterium
GAAACTGAACAATCTGTTATCTTACTGTTTTTTTGCACCGATAATCTAAATGTTGTGGACTCGCCTGGATCTAATCCCTCTGAGCCAACAGCATATGTCCAATCCGTATCAAGTACAGTCCCTGATGAATCCTTAAATGAACCTTTCACTTCCACAAAGTCATAGGACTTCTCACCATTATTTGTTACCGTTCCAGTACAAATGGTGTATGATGAATTACTCGTAACTGAGACATTTAATATTTTCAATGCTGTTCTTTCAGTCTCATACAAACTAGCATATGACTTCTCGCTTAATGTTTCAGACCAATAGCCACCTTGAACCTTAACCCCCTTAGGAAGCCTTCAAAATTGGGTAATTAAATTGTATCGTTTTCGTAGTGATTATATCATATACCTTATTGATTTCTGTTTTTACAACAATACCAAGGCGGGTTAAAAGTTCTGATACATCAGCAGGTGTAAAAAACTCACCACCAGACTTCCCGGCATTTGAAGCATACATAGTCATAAGATATTCATACGCATCACCAAAGGCGTCAATTGAATGGTCTTTAACGTTTCCAAGGTTCATTTCACCCACACCATTTAATAGTTTTACAAGTTTTTCGTTTCTCCTGGCCACAGTAGAACCTAGCTTGTTACTATTAACATCAAAATCATTAAATAATCCTTCAAAGCTATTTTCAGATACGCTACCTATAGCAGATCCCTCAATATGATTGAACACCTTTTCAAGCGTCTCATTAAGATTTTCGTCGGTTGCTGCCTTTGCACGTACATTGTAGAACAACTCACTTGGTAGAATGAAGAAACCCTTTTCTTCCACTAAACCTTCTCTTGCTTCTTTTGCCTCTTCATCAGACATTTTTGCATAATCAAAATCCGTATGTCCAGCTGCATGTTCACCATTATTAATATAATTACTTAAATTCTCTGATATATACCTATAAAACATAGTGCCTAGCACATAATTCTTAAAATCCCATCCATCTACTGCTCCACGCAGTTCATCTGCAATTGCCCATATGGCGCGATGAAGTTCATCACGTTCCTGTTCTTTCTTAGTATCAATCATATTTTTCCCTCCGCCCAGTGACACCCGATTTATATTTCAAAAAATATCTCTCCTTTTCCTACTTCCTTTGGCAGGAGATTACCTTTTGTCTATTAAAATTCTGTTTTCTTTCATTAACCTATTTATTATATCATTGTTTCCAAAATCATACAACCATTCATTACGTTTTTGCATAAATATACAAACTTAATATTGTTGAATATAGTTAATATTACATATTACTTAAAGTACCTGTATATGGTACTCATCCTTATAAAGCTACTTGATTAATATATATTGATTCTTATTTACTATAGTAAGGGATATTTTACATAAATCAAATAATTAACTTCTCATTTTATCTCCTCATATGTCTCTCTAACCTAATCACGCTATCGTCCCTAATTCCAAACACTGTGAAATGCTCATTCAAATTCAATCAAAAAATGAACCTATATCTCTCCATTCCTATTAAATTAGTTGGAGATTTTTTATACCCAAACCTATACAGTTTCAAGTCTCAGTTATTTGATGTTGTGTTCTGTCAAACTATATGTAGGTAAAAATAATTAAGGCAAAAACCTGCTGAGAACATTAGGTAGTGTTGAGAGGACGATCACTATAAAACAACCTTTGACATACTGGACGGGAAAATATCTATAGAAGATATCTCCACCCCAAAAGGATGCCAGGAATTGCGGTTAAAGCGTGGCGGTCTACCTATGTGTAAATGTACCGCTATATTGTAGGGTGTTACGGTACATCCCGACGGTTAATCTGTCAAATTGGCTTACGCCGTCTGATTTACTCCGATAAAAAGGATAAATTGGTCAAAAACCAGAAATGTGTACAGTGCCGGATTGATTCTTGCCAACCTTGAGAAAGTTGGATTAACAGGATGAAGAGGGGAACAGGAGAATGTTGGATACATAGCGCGTCTTAGGTCGGACTTCGGCGCATGCATAATAATAATTACATAATTTATGCAACTCCTGCATGCTTGATCGCATGAGCTTATACGGATACCTAAACGCGGCTCCAAACCGCCCAAGTAAAGTTTTCCTATCACTTTTCTCATATAATTTATAGCAGTTATGCAAATGTAAATATGTGGGAAATGTGAGGGGAGAAGCATCGCCATTTCCTTCCACTCACCTCCCGCCCGGTACACTCCCTGCAACCATCCGAATGCTCCTGCTATGGTACAAAACGCCAAGATAGAGGGGAGTGGAAGAACAAGAAATGGGGATACTGAGGCGGTCCTCTCTCTTGAAATGTACTATAATACTTAATGTTTCTTTATAGCTAAATGAACTAATATATACTTATCTACTATAATGTTCATTAATTAGTCTTATAATGGTACTTGATGATATCAAAAAGCTATTGCTCCTTATTGAGACTAATCTAAGTTAGTAATTCAATACGAACTCATAATACTAACAACTACAATATGATTAGTAAATAATTATGCTTATCATAGTTCGTAAATAATCAGTAGTATAATGACTATAAAATATACATCTTGGTTATATAAAGTCAGTAAAGAACTACTCCCTTCCTGACATTACAATTATATTAGATTATAAAACCATTTTCATATTAATTCTGTTGGTATGCCAATACATGTTATACCATCTATCGTAATCAAGCCTGTCTTATAATAATTTAGCCACTTCTCTGTATGATTTTCATATCAGATATACATTCTACCTAACGCAATATGTCTATAAGAGTATATTTATATGTACATGTATAATTTTACACTGCATCGACTTGCTAGTTATATTGCTATAGAATTAATTCAACTAATTTCTATGTTTCTTCAGATGGTTGCTCATCTTCTGACCGTATATTGCTTGTTGCTAGTCTTAGTATTGTATCTTGGCTTTATACTCCTCCAATACAATATGTTAATCCTATTTAAAACATTATTCCACTTACGCTCAATGCATAAATATATGAGTCATACATCATTTTCGTATACGAGTCATTTGAGCCATAGGCTTTATTGGCTTGCATCCACCCTTTTTTAAAACTTTCTGTTGCTTTATCCCATTGATCTGCGTTCTGCTGGAATAAGCCAATCTGTGAGAGTATGTATATACTTTCCTTATGAGTCTCCCCATGTTCTAATACAGTTACCTCATAGCATTTCTCCATATTTGTAATTGCTTTTTCATGCTCTTCTAGGCTGTCATATATTATGCCTTTCCAAGAATATATCCTTGCTTCATTTTCTTTTATGCTTTTAAGAGTTTTATCAATCATATCCATTATCTTATCTGCTTGATACTTAACATATAGATAATCCCCAAGATTCGCTTCCATCTTTTCAATTTCTTCCTTATCATGAGCTAATAATTCATCGCCATATTCTTTCCTTTGTGCCTCATATAGTATCTTTTTATTTATAAGGTCATTAGGGAAGGATAAAGCTTCCTTAACACATATAGCCAAACTGAGTAGTGATTTCATTGCTTCCTTACTTTTAATTCCAAATAATTTAGTTGTAACATCATATACTTCACTCATTATTGTTAGTGCCTGTTTATGCTCAAACATATCCTGATATGCTGTAGCTAATTGTGTTTTCGATTTAAGAGTTAATGGGTCCTCTTTCCCAAGATAGGTTTGACATTGCTCATATCCATGCAGAGAATCTGTTAGACACCTTTCGGGATCTCTAAATGGGTATGAGTCCGGTATTTTAAGTAAGGCTTCCAGGCTTTTTTTATGCTCTTTGCCATATATTATACAGCATTTCTCATAACAAAGCTTTCTTAGCTTTTCTACTTCTTCTGTCTCACAATTACGAAATCCGTACGCATCTATAATCGCTTCAATTATATCCGGGATCTCCTGACAATTACTATTAAAAAATTCGGTACAATCATCCGTTATTTCTTTGAGCATATCATCCGCCTTATCATCTGAGGTAAATAATCTTATATAGTTAGCTGTAGCTATTCTAGTACGAATTGTACGGATGTCATTATTTCCATATGCTTTGTTATAGAGCTCACGTGCCCTTACAATATTTCTATAAGCAATCTGAAGTTTCCCATCCGCCGCCATATATCTAGACCTATCCTCATATGCTACCGCAAGTTTTCCATCATCGTTTTCCCAAGTCCTTATAAATATGTCGATAATCTTAATTGCTGCTTTATCCTTCCCTACACTGCTTAACTCATATAGATGTTTTCTGATTATTCTATTATATTCATCAAAAAGCTCTTCATCACTTTTATTGTTTTGGATAAGCTCTTTTACATAATTTTCAATTATCGGTCCATATTCATCATTATCTGCTCTCATACTTTTCATATAATCAACCAAGTTATCTGTATGTTCAATGTTGTCGGTAACAATTGTCTTGTCAGTTTTATAATCCCTATAATCCTCAAATTTATAAATCTTCAAATGCGCTACCTCCTGATTAAAAAGGTTGATAGTTACCTAAACTTTCTGTTGTTTGTTGATGGTGGTTCCTATGTTATAATTAACTTATACTATATTGTGTTTTTTATTAATTGCTGTCGGTTGCCATCCCCTATGATACCTTCAGGTCATAGGTCCAATAGCACTTTTTCACGGAATTTCCGCATCCCCCGAAGTGCAGCGGCGGTTACCATATTCAATTTTCAATGTACATTACATTGTGATTTTATCGTTCAATATAAAACCCCAATTAATTTTGTTTTGACTATTTGCCAAACACCTTACTAATTGAGGTCTTAATTGAACTATATGATCTTACTTATATTCTAACTCTTGAAAATAGACTTGTCAAACCTATAAGGCTTCTACGATTGCGTTTAGTTAGCTTAGGATTTTAATGGGCAGAGTTTCCCCTTGATGATAATCTTAGATATGTTCATCACCATTATAATCATTTC
>JAAYPG010000111.1 GCA_012519905.1 Clostridiales bacterium
GCTCTATTGATAACTGGATTAAGCCTTTTTTGCCTCTTTATAACAGGCATGGCTTTGATATAACAGTAATATGCAATATGACCCCTGAATATAAGAAAGAGCTATTAAAGAAATACCCCTATGTAAAAGCTATCTCTGTACCAATGCCCAGAGGCATTGATTTTCTAGGGTCAATAAAAGCAATATATTATTTATACAAAGTGCTAAGTAAGGGGAACTATCATATGGTCCAATACTCCACGCCAAATGCAAGCTTTTATACAGCCCTAGCCTCTTATCTTGCCAGAATACCAATTCGCTTATACTGTCAGTGGGGTATGGTTCATGTATCAATGAAGGGTCTTAAGCGATTAATCTTCCAAATGATGGAGAGAAGCATATGTTTATTGTCAACCCAAATACAACCAGATAGTAAGGGGAATTTAATATATTGTAGAAAAAGAAGGTTTTACTCAAAAAAGAAAAGTCGGATTATATGGAACGGCAGTGCCAAGGGTGTTGATTTAGATAAATTCGATATTAAAAAGAAGGAAATCTATCGTAAGGAGATACGAGATAAGTATGAAATTGAGGAAGATACTATTGTCTTAGGCTTTGTGGGCCGTCTGGGTAGAGATAAAGGATCTATTGAGCTTTTTAAAGCTTTTAAAATACTGGCATCAAAATATCCGAATTTGATATTACTTTTTGTTGGTCCAATTGAAAAAGAAGACACTATTGATAGATCATTATTAGATTGGTTTTTTCAAAACAATCGAATAATTAAAACAGATCGTGTATCCAATGTAGAAAAATATATGGCTGCCATGGATATTTTTATTCTCCCTAGTTATAGAGAGGGATTTGGTATGTCAGTAGTAGAAGCCCAAGCTATGGAAGTACCTGTGATTGTAACAAATATACCGGGACCTATTAATGGAATGATTGCAGGTGTTACTGGCCTTACTATACCAATAAAGAATGTAGCTGCACTGGTTAATGCTGTTGAAGAATTAATAAATAATGAAGAAAAAAGAAATAAGTTTGGGAAAGCAGGCCATGAGTTTGTAAAGAGTCATTTTGATGCAAAGATTTTTTCTGAAAAGTTGTTAAAGAATAGAATTCATTTAGTGAAAGGCTGTAATAAATGAGAAAGATTTTAATAACCGGTAAAGATAGTTATATAGGAAAAAGCTTAAAAGCATGGTTAGAAGACAGCGGAGGCTTCCTAGTGGATGAATTAGATATGGAGAATCCGGATTGGATAAATTATGATTTTACACCTTATGATACTGTAATTCATGTGGCAGCAATTGTACATAAGAAGAAAGAAATTCCCTGGTCTACTTATTATAAGGTAAATACAATAATGCCTTACAAGGTGGCAGAAAAAGCAAAGCAGAGTCATGTAGAGCAGTTCATTTTTTTGAGTAGCATGGCAGTTTACGGACAGGGTAAAAAATTACCCTTGGGAAATATAATCGATGAAAGGACTCCCTTAAAGCCTAGAAGCTATTATGGCAGGAGTAAGCTTTTGGCGGAGCTTAAGCTTAAGAATCTAAATGCACAAGACTTTAAGGTATCTATAGTTAGGCCTCCAAACATATATGGCTATGGCTGCCCAGGTAATTATATCAGTTCATTTGTTAAGCTTGTGAGATTACTGCCAGTTATTCCTGCTATTTATACTGATAGCAAACAGGCCTTCTTATACATTGATAATCTTTGTAGCTTTATATATCAATTAATTAATGATAGAAAGCCCGGTGTTTTTCATCCGCAGGACGGAGAGGGCATAAGTAGTTTTACCTTGTTATCTGAAATAGCAAGATTAAGGCGTAAAAAAGTATGGTATTCTACTAGGCTTGGAAAAGTAATAAGTTTCTTTTATAAGCTTCCAATAATTATTAAAGTCTTTGGAGGGGTGTCTTATAGTAGCAGCTTAACAAATAAACCATATAATAATTATTCCAGAGTGGATTTTAAGAGAGCCCTAAGGAAGACCATAATGGGTCCAAGTAATGAAACTTAAAATAAGAAAAAGCATTATGGAGATTTGAGCATGAGAATATTAGTCGTATCTTGTAGTCCATGGAGAAAGGATAATAATATTGGAAACACCTATACCAATATTTTTAAAGGTATTGATGATATAGAGATTGCCTATATTTGCTGTGGAGGGGGAAGACCGGATACTGATTTTGTCAAATACCATCTGCATATCAGTGAAAAAAATATTCTTAAGAATCTAATTAATCCTAAGTATAAATGCTGTCAAAAATTCATAGTCCCAAGCGAAAGGGAGGAAGAAAATAATACAAAAGAGAAGAGTGTAATATATGATTTTATGCGTACCCATCGCTTACATTTATTCTTTTTATTAAGAGATTTTATTTGGAGTTTTAAAAACTGGATTTGTGACGATTTAAGAAGTTTTGTAGATGAGTTCAAGCCGGACCTTATATTTGCCCAATTCCTAGATCGTAGCTATTTGAATGAAATGCTTTTATTTCTAAAGGATTATACTAAGGCTCCATTAATCGTCTATGCATGGGACGATGTATATACATTAAAGCAATTTTCCTTATCGCCTATCTTTTGGATAAATAGGTTGATGCAAAGAAAGAAGTTAAGAAAAATATCAAGATTAAGTTCTCTTATGTATGTGATATCAGAAAAGCAAAAGACCGAATACACTAAGGCCTTTGGACGATCTTGTAAAGTATTATATAAAGGCTTTGAATTCTTAGAGCAACCTTCATATGAAGCAAAAAATGATCCCTTAAAATTAGTCTTTACCGGAAACATGGGAACGGGACGCTCTAGGACACTGGCGCTTATTGGTTCTGCTCTACATGAGATTAATAAAGATAAAATAAGGGCTGTATTATATATTTATAGCTCTACCCCTCTTTCTTATTCTATGAAGCGTAAGTTGGATTATCCGGAAAGTGTTAAGAGAATGGGATTTGTATCATCAGAGGAAATAGCTATTATCCAACAAGAGGCAGATATATTAGTACATGTGGAATCATTTAAACTTAAGGAGCGGTTAAAGGTAAGGCTATCATTTTCTACAAAACTGGTAGATTACTTTAAATGTGGCAGATGTATTTTTGCTGTTGGAAGTAGAGATGTTGCTTCCATGGATTATTTATTGAAGAACAAAGGAGCGGTTATTGCATATAGGAAAAGAGATATATTAAACAGATTAAAAAAGCTTATAGGCTCTAGACAGTTAAGAAATAAATATGCTAAAAGATCTTGGGAATGTGGACAAAAGAATCATCAGATAAGGGCAATACAGAATAGCTTTCAAAATGATTTAAAGAATTTATTAGAGAATTATGAGGTGGGTTAATTGATTATCTATCTGGCTAACATCTTCCTACTTTTTATATATAGACTTGTTTTTCCACAAGATAAATCTATTAGAAACAGTAAAATGTTTTGTATACTTGCATCCTTAAACTGGATATTATTGTCGGGACTTCGACATTTAAGTATAGGAGCGGATACCTTAAAGTACGGGTATTTTTTTGAACAGGCAAAGAATATTTCCTGGATAAACTTATGGAATGAGCGGGTAAACATTTTTATTCATGGGGCTTTAGGTAAAGATCCAGGATATATTATATTTCAAAAACTGATTCAATTATTTACCGGCAACTATCGGGTTTATTTAATTATCATAGCAGTCATATTTACAGTACCTTTAGGAATATGGATATACAGAAACTCTAGTAATTACTTAATGAGCTTTCTTATTTACTCCTGTATGTTCTATTCTTTTTTTTCTATAACTGGAACCAGGCAGACTATAGCAACGGCTATGGTGGTATTTGTGGGCTATAAATTTATTAAGGAGCGAAATTTGTGGGTGTTCCTATTGCTAAACCTTCTAGCAGCCAGTATTCACTTTTCAGTTATATGTTTTTTGCCTTTTTATTTTATTGCCAATAAAGAGATTACTAACAGGTATTTAGCTCTATATGGATGCACATTTTTGGGGATTTTTATCTTTAAAGAAAGTATTTTTAGATTTGCTAGTAAATTAATTGGATATGATCAGTATCTTCCTTTTGAAGAGTCTGGAAAGACCTGGACATTCTCCATTCTGCTTATAGCTTTAACGATTGTTGCATTACTGAAACGAAGTGAGATACTGATGAATAATAGTCAAAGCAAACATTATTTGAATGCACTTTTGATTGCAGCCTTGCTTGTACCCTTTACATTTGTCAATCCTGCAGCTATCCGCGTCATCCAATATTATTCACTTTTCATTATGTTGCTGGTCCCGGAGATTATTAATTCTTTTTCGAAAAAAGAGAGATTCTTTGTGTTCCTAGTTTCTTCTTCCGCCTTAATCCTATTGTTAATTAAAAATAACCCTACTTATATATTTTTGGGGCAACTATAAAAAAGAGAAAGGAAGGGATTTTTTGAAACTTGCATTCGTATCAAATTATTTAAATCATCATCAAGTACATCTATGTAATCAGTTTTATAACAATTGTGAAGAGTTCTATTTCATTGCCACGGAGAAAATTCCGTTAGACAGATTGGAAATGGGTTATGAAGATATGGATTCAAAATATCCTTATGTAATTAGAATCTATGAGGACAACCACCTAAAGTATGCAGCTTATTACATAATAAAAACATTTGATGTTGTAATATTCGGTGCATGTCCAACCAAGCTTATTGAGCTAAGAATGAAAAACAATATGTTAAGTTTCATCTATATAGAACGCTTATTGAAGAAGGGCTTATGGTACAGATACATACCTTCTACACGAAAAAAAATAGAGGATAGAGTGCTGAAATATAAGGATAGAAAGCTCTATGTTTTATGTGCCAGTGCTTATACTTCCTATGATCTATATCTCTGTGGATTTATGGGTAAGTGCTATAAGTGGGGATATTTCACCGAAGTAGCTCATGTTAACAAAAGTGAACTAATGAATAAGAAAGATAAGTCCCACTGTAAAATTCTATGGGTGGGACGGTTGATTAATGGAAAATGCACAAAGGATGTAATATTCTTAGCTAAAATATTAATGAAGCAGAAGCTTAATTTCACCATAGATATTATTGGTGGCGGTAAATATGAAAAACAATTACATATGCTTGTTGAGTTATTAGGTTTATCAGAAAGAATTAATTTTTTGGGAGTGATGTCTCCTGATAAGGTTAAAGAGTATATGGAGAAAGCTAATATTTTTCTCTGTACCAGTAATTTTAAGGAAGGATGGGGCGCTGTTATAAATGAGGCCATGAGTAGTGGCTGTGCAGTAGTAGCAAGCCATGCTATCGGAAGTGTGCCATACCTCATAGAGCATAAAAGAAATGGTCTAATATATCGATCGGGAAATATAAATGATCTATCTCGCAAGGTAATCTGGCTTATAAAAAATCCTAAGCTTCAATTTACTTATGGGATGAAGGCTTATGATACGATGGTTAACAGATGGAGTCCTGAGCAAGCGGCCGGCCGCTTTATCGAAATATGTAAAAATCTCATGGCTGAAAGACAAATTTGGTATCGCAATGGGCCATGTAGTAGAGCATATATTATTAAGGAAGATTGGTATCCATTAAAATGATATATGGATAAGAGTAAGCCATTGTAACTTGGTGGGAGGCAGTAGGCTATGGTGTATCTGATAGTAGTAGCACATCCTGATGATGAAATCCTGGGTGTAGGAGCAACAATGTATAGGCTTGTAAAGGATGGACATTCAGTAAATGTGTGTATTCTATCTGGGGAGGTAAATGCAAGAAACAATCGTCCTAGCTTAAATGAGCTTAGTAGTGATGTTCATAGTTCGTTAAATTTAATAGGAGTAGATAAGGTAATCAAGGGGGACTTTCCTAATATAGAATTTAATACAGTGCCACATCTAAACCTGGTGCAATTTATTGAAAAGGTAATTATTGATACTAAGGCCCAAGTGATTTTCACACATCATCCCGGGGATTTAAATAATGACCATCTGCATACTTCTCTTGCTTGTCAGGCAGCAGTCAGATTATTTCAGAGAAGGTCTGACCTTAATCCAATCAAAGAATTACTGTTCATGGAAGTTTTATCAGCCACGGATTGGGCCTTAAATAAGGCTATAAACCAGTTCAATCCTAATACCTATATTGAAGTTGGTGAAGAAGCTGTAGAGAAGAAGATAGAAGCTCTTGCTCAGTATCGAGGGGTAATGAGAGACTATCCACATCCTAGAAGCAGCGAAGCATTGAAGGGTTTGGCAATATATCGTGGCGGGCAAGCCGGTATGAATTATGCAGAGGCCTTTGAAAGTGTATTTCGTAGAGGATTTTAATTGTAAGGTGGGATAAGATGAAGAATAAAATAGCCTTTACAACCTGTGTCAGGTTGGGACTTAGCTGTATAGAGGAGATATATCGAATCGATGGAAAGCTTGATTTACTTATTACCCTCAAGGATGAAAAGGCCAGGAGCAAGTCAGGTAGGATTTATCTTGATGATATAGCTAATGAGCATAAGCTGCCAGTCTTAAAAATTAATAATATCAACGACGTCCAAGTGATTCAGGCCTTAAAGGAATATGAAATAGATTGGCTCTTTATCATTGGTTGGTCACAAATTGCTAAGAAAGAGATCCTTGAAGCTCCAAGAAAGGGCTGTATTGGTATGCATCCAACTCTTTTACCGGTTGGCAGGGGGAGAGCAGCAATACCCTGGGCCATTTTAAAGGGTCTAAGGCAGACTGGTGTTACTATGTTTAAGCTTGATGAAGGTGTTGACACAGGTGATATCATCGGACAAGGAATAATAGATATTGATAATAAAACTACTGCAACTGAATTATATAAAAAGGTTGATGATATGCATGTTACACTAATCTCAAGGTATTGGGATAATATTGTAAATGATAGGGTTAGCTTAACTAAGCAGGATGAATCAAAAGCCACTATTTGGCCAGGAAGAAGACCAGAGGATGGGGAGATTTTTAATAGTATGACCATGGATGAAGCAGATAAAATGGTTAGGGCTGTTACTCATCCCTATCCGGGAGCATTTTATAAAGATGGAGATAAAATCATAAGGATATGGTCAGCAAGGACTGATGCCTATAAGGGGAAGATTAAATTAAGGGATGGATATATAACACCTATTAATTATGAAATAGAGGAAAGATCCCATGTGCAAATATAGAATATGCCAATATGATATCAAGGAAGTACAGAGCAAATTATTATTAATTCTAATAGAAGCAGATCGAATCTGTAGAAAACATAATATCAAATATTCGCTAGAGGGTGGCAGCCTACTTGGAGCCATAAAGTATAAGGGCTTTGTTCCATGGGATGATGATATCGATATTATCATGGAAAGAAAAGAGTATGAAAGATTTTTAAGGATATGCAAGATAGAATTAAGGGATGAATTCTTCCTTCAAAATAATAGGACTGTTAGACATTTTCCCCTAAGCTATACAAAGTTACATATGAAAAACACCTTATATGCTCAAGAAAGCACAGCCCACTTAAGGATACATCAGGGCTTATTTATTGATATCTTTCCAGTAGATAAGATCTTTAGGCCTAGCTTCAGACTCCAGGTTGCCCTTGTGGGGGCGCTTACCAGTGCTAGATCTGTAAAATTAAATAGAACATATAAAAAAGATGAACTAGTAAGAGGAAATAGATTCAAGTTATTTATATATCATATATTAGCTTTTTTTCCTTTATGGTGGATTAATTTCTCTATTGATATCTGTTGCAGGATTTTTAACGGATTTCCTAGCAGATACTTATATGAAGTATGTAATCCTAATCTTAAATTCAAACCCCTTAATGGCAGGGTTTACAGGGAACTTATTGAGGTTGAATTTATGGGTATGAAATTTTTAGCTTCAAAACACTATAGACTATTTCTTAAGTCTAGATTTGGTGATATTCGTAAGCTTCCACCAGAAGAAAAGAGGCTGCCAAGCCACAAAATCATTAAGTGTAAATCATAAACAATGAGTCCATATATGAAAAACTCAAGGAAGGAATGGAGGTAATATGAAAGTTCTTCATATTAATGCAGTTAGTGGCATCCGTAGTACAGGTAGGATATGTTCAGAGATTAATGAATGTCTAAAAGAAAATGGTCATAAGGGATATATAGCATATTCGGATGGAATAGAAGCTAGAGGCTATAAAATAGGTTGGATATTAGACCGTAAAATCCATGCTCTCTTATCAAGAATAAGCGGGAAACAGGGATATTTTTCTCGTATAGAAACATACCGTCTACTAAAATATATCAAATTTTTAGGGCCGGACATCATACACCTTCATAATCTCCATGGGAATTATATTAATATTAAAATGCTTCTAAAATATATTGTAAATAATAATATTTCAACAGTTATAACACTGCATGATTGCTGGTTTTTTACGGGGAAGTGTTTTCATTACACTGTAGAGGGCTGTTACAAATGGAAGGATGAGTGTAAACATTGTCCCAGAATACATAAGGATAATCCCAGCTGGTTTTTTGATAGAAGCAAGCAAATGTATCGTGATAAGAGGGAACTGCTTGGGAAAATCAAAAATCTGGCCATAGTAGGAGTTTCTGATTGGATTACAGCGGAAGCTAGGCAATCCTTTCTAAGGGACGCTAAAATTATTACCAGAATCTATAATTGGGCGGATTTTGATATATTTAAGCCGGTTTATTCAGGTGATTTACTCCGTGATATGAATTTAGAGGATAAGTTCATTATTCTGGGTGTTGCCAGTATCTGGACGGCGGATAAGGGTTTAGCAAAATTTATCCGGTTATCAAAGATATTGCCAAAGAATATGGTCATAATCCTAATCGGGAAGATTAAAGAGAAGATGGAAGACTATAAGAATATTATACATATAAGAGAAACCCATGACATCAACAGTCTGGTTAAATTCTATTCTCTGGCAGATGTGCTCCTAAATCTTTCAATGGAAGAGTCATGTGGCAGAGTGCCTATTGAAGCCTTAGCATGTGGTACCCCTGTAATTGCAATGAACTCTACCTCTAATCCGGAGCAGATAGGAGAGGGCTGCGGTTATGTTATTGAAAAAGATGACATAAAAGACCTCTATAGCAAAATCAAAGAAGTTTATAAGAACACTAGAAGCTTTTATAGCGGACACTGTATAAGCTATGCATATAAAACCTTTAACAAGGCTGATTGTCTAAATGATTATATTAGGCTTTACCATGAATTAAGCAAGGTCTAGCATTATAAGATATCCAAGGATTAATAGGGGGAAGAAAATGAAGCAAAGAAATGATAATAGTATAAGTCAAATAAAAATGGGAGCTTTATTTTCATACCTTGCAATTGGCGTAAGCCTCTTATCAGGTCTAATATATACTCCTTGGATGGTAAAGCAAATAGGAGTAAATGATTATGGCCTTTATACCTTAGCAACATCCCTAATAAGCATCTTCCTTATAGATTTTGGCATCAGTGAGGCAGTATCAAGGTTTATAAGTAAATATAATGCTGAAGGGGACCAGAGAAAGGTAAATGATCTTCTTGGCTTAGTCTATAAATTATATATCTTTATTGATCTACTAATACTCCTGGTACTGGTTATAATCTATTTTTTGCTTCCCCTTATCTATGCGGAATTAACCCCGGGGGAAGTGGAAAAGCTTAAGGTTATCTATTTGATTACTTCCACCTTTAGCATTGTCTCATTGCCCTTTATTACTCTTAATAGCATATTAACCTCATATGAGAAATTCAAAACCTTAAAGCTATGTGATTTATTAAACAAGATTATAGTTTTAGCATTAATGGTAATTGCCCTATCGCTAGGATATAAGCTATATGCTTTGGTTTTGGTAAATGCCTTTGCTGGTCTTTTTATTATTGTTATTAAGTTGCTTTATATACATAATTACCTTCCTGTAAAGGTTAATTTTAAGCATTGGAATAAGAGTCTACTTAAAGAGGTTTTTAGCTTTTCTGTATGGGCGACGGTGTCCACTATTGCAAATAGGTTTATCTTTAATATAACTCCGTCAATTCTTGGGGCTGTATCTGGTTCATCACAGATTGCTATATTTGGGATTGCCAGTACGCTTGAAGGCTATGCATACATCATATCTGGTGCAGTAAATGGTATGTTCCTGCCTAAGGTTTCAAAAATCCTTTCCAATAAAAATGACGGGGAAGATGTATTGCCACTGATGATTAAGGTGGGCCGAATCCAATATAGTATTATAGGGATTATATTTGTTGGATTTTGCATTGTAGGAAAAGAATTTATATACCTTTGGATGGGGGAGGATTTTGGACTGGCTTATTATTGTGCCTTATTAATAATGCTACCGGGAGTCTTTAGAGTGCCTCAGCAAATAGCTAGTGTCACCATAATTGCCATGAATAAGGTTAAAATTCAGGCTCTTGTATATGTAATTGTGGCAGTTTTAAATGTTTTATTTTCAAGTGTTTTATCTATGCATTTTGGAGCCTTGGGTGCGGCTATGTCAATCTGTATAGTGTATTTTATAAGACTAATTATTATGAACATAATCTACTACAAGGTACTTCATATTAATGTATTTACCTTTATGAGGGAGTGCTATATGAATATGGCTCCTCCTATGTTAATAACATTAATCATCGGTATGGTGATAAATCAATTTACTTCATATTCTCTGTGGATGCTTCTTATAAAAGGAACATTTATCGTGGTTTTATATATCATATTACTATGGAATATGTCATTAAATCAGTTTGAAAAATCCTTTTTTAAGAGGGTCTGAGAGGTCTGTAGTATGTATAAAAATAAAATATTACTTATTACCGGAGGCACAGGCTCCTTTGGTAATGCAATACTAAAAAGGTTTATGAATACAGATATAAGAGAAATTCGGGTCTTTTCCAGGGATGAAAAAAAGCAGGATGATATGCGCAAGATCTATAAAAACGATAAGATTAAATATTATATAGGGGATGTGAGAGATATATCCTCTATAAGAAATGCCATGTATGATGTTGACTATATCTTTCATGCGGCAGCATTAAAACAGGTACCATCCTGTGAGTTTTTCCCCCTTGAGGCTGTTAAAACCAATATCTTAGGAACAGATAATGTACTTTCTGTAGCTATTGAATACCAGGTTAAAAAAATAATATGCCTATCAACTGATAAGGCTGCCTACCCCATAAATGCTATGGGCATATCTAAGGCTATGATGGAAAAGGTCTTTATCGCTAAATCAAGGACAGTAGAACCAGAAAAAACTACTATATGCGGTACCCGGTACGGGAATGTTTGTGCTTCAAGAGGCTCTGTAATACCGCTTTTTATAGAGCAAATAAAGCAAGGAAAACCAATCACCATAACCAACCCCAATATGACCAGATTTCTAATGAGTCTTGAGGAGGCTGTTGGCTTAGTGGAATATGCATTCGAATATGGTAGGGCTGGTGATATTATGATACAGAAGTCACCTGCCTGTACTATTATTGATTTGGCAAAGGCTATATTAGAAATATTCCATGCAGATAATAGTATAAAGATTATAGGAACAAGACACGGAGAAAAATTATATGAAACACTTATGACCAAGGAAGAGTATTATGTGGCAGAGGATAGAGGGGATTTTTACCGAATACCGGCTGATAAAAGAGACCTGTATTATGACAAATATTTTATAGAGGGGGATCAGAATCTCTCCAAGGAAAAGGAATACAACTCCAACAATACAAGGCGGTTGACTATTGAAGAAATCAAGGAAAAATTATTGGCTATTGATTATATTCAAGATGAATTGGTGGGGTGGTAAGTGTGAAGATATTAGTTACCGGAGCCAAGGGCTTTATCGGTAAAAATCTTATAACAAGATTGAGAGAGGAAAAGGATATAACCCTATATGAATGTGATAAAGACATAGATAAATCAGCCCTTGAAGAGTATTGTAGGGAAGCAGATTTCCTATACCATTTAGCTGGTATTAATAGAACTGATAATGAAGATGAATTTATGAGTGGAAACTATGGATTTACCTTGGATCTCTTAGAGATTCTTGAGAAATACAACAACAAATGTCCTATTATGCTGTCGTCATCGATTCAGGCCACATATACCAATGCCTATGGAAAAAGTAAGAAGGCAGCAGAAGACTTGGTCTTAAACTATTCTCTAAAAAACAATATAAAGGTTTTTATCTATAGACTTCCAAATGTTTTTGGCAAGTGGTGTAAAGCAAATTATAATAGTGTGGTTGCAACCTTTTGCCATAATATTGCGAGAAATCTTCCCATAACCATAGATGATCCCAAGAAGTTAATTAGGCTGGTATATATTGATGACCTTGTAGATGAGTTAATCAGGCTACCAGAGCTTTCCGAGGAGCATAAAGCTTTTAATGAGATACAGCCAATTTATTCAAAATCCTTAGAAGAAATATCCCAACTACTTTACTCATTTAAAGAAGCCAGGTCAAAGGGTTATATTCCGGATATTCCTGATGATTTTACCAGAAAATTATATAGCACCTTCCTCAGCTATCTGTCTGAAGATGATTTGAGTCATAAGCTAAAAATGCATTGTGATGACAGAGGATCATTTACAGAATTCCTAAAAACATATAAAAATGGTCAAATATCTATAAATGTAATAAAGCCTAAAATTCTAAAAGGAAATCATTATCATAATACAAAGGTAGAAAAATTCCTTGTGGTAAGTGGAAGCGGGGTTATAAGATTAAAGCATATAATATCCGGTCAAGTTCGGGAGTTTTATGTAAGCTCGGATACCATGGAGGTTATAGAAATTCCAATAGGATATTCCCATAATATTGAGAACCTTGGTAAGCAGGATCTGGTAGTCGTTATATGGTGCAATGAAGTATTCAACAAAGATAATCTTGATACTTATATAGATATTATAAAAATGAGGGAAAATAAATGAAGCCATTAAAGGTTATGACTGTAGTAGGCACCCGTCCGGAGATCATAAGGCTATCATCTGTAATAAAGAAACTGGAAGAATCTACGGCTGTAGAACACTATCTGGTTCATACAGGACAGAATTATGATTATGAATTAAATGATATATTCTTTGAGGATTTGAACTTAAAGAAACCAGACTATTACCTAGATGCGGCTAGATCATCAGCTATAGAGACCATAGGCAATATTTTATCAAAAATCAACTCGCTTATAGATGAGATTCAGCCAGATGCATTTTTAATTTTAGGTGATACAAATAGTTGTTTATCTACTATTGCAGCAAAGAAGAAGCAGGTACCAGTATTTCATATGGAGGCCGGCAATAGATGCTTTGATCAAAGAGTTCCTGAAGAAATAAATCGTAAGATTGTGGATCATTTGTCTGACATTAATTTGCCCTATAGTAGTATAGCCAGAGAATATCTAATAAATGAAGGTATACCGGCAGATAGGATTATAAAGATTGGAAGTCCACTTTATGAAGTGATAAATGAGCATATGGATAAAATCTTAGAATCCAAGGTTTTAGGTGAATATAACTTAAGGCCCCAGCAATATTTTTTGGTTTCCTCCCATAGAGAAGAAAACATAGATTCTGAGGTTAATTTCGCTAAGTTGGTTGAGATATTGAATATGATTGACGATAGGTATGGTCTTCCTATTATAGTGAGTACCCATCCAAGAACCTTTAATAGAATAAAAAATGAAAAGGCAGAATTCTCAAAGAATATAAAATTGTTGAAACCCTTTAGCTTTACTGATTATGTTAATCTTCAGATAAATGCAAAAGTAGTATTAAGTGATAGCGGCACTATATCTGAAGAAGCATCCATCCTGGGGCTGCGAGCTCTTAACATTAGACAAACACATGAACGGCCAGAGGCAATGGAAGAAGCTGTAGTAATGATGGTTGGATTTAATAAAGATAGGGTATTAGAAGGACTGAGTATATTAGAAACACAAAAATCGTATACCATAAAAAAGGTTACAGATTATATGGTTTCAAATGTTTCTGAAAAGGTATTACGAATTATATTATCTTATACTGATTATATTAATAGAGTAGTTTGGAAAAAATAATAGTGAGATTGATATAAATATATTTGCCATAAGCGTACTTAAAGTCTGCTTATGGCAAATTGATTCTTAGCATGTGTATTATGAAAAAATAGACCTATAAACTCTCAACATAGTCATTTATACTATGAGATAATGCCGGACAAGAAGGGTCTTCTCCTAATCCAGAAGAATACTCTTCGTAGTAAACCGAAGACGATTCCATAAAAGATATTAATCAAAGTACTAAGGAGTATATATTTTCTAGTAAAGCTTAAGCAGTTAAAGTGAACTAAGAACGACTCTACTGTAACAATATCTTGGAGATAGTATAAGCCTGTAATCATGGTAGTAAAAGTAAATAGGTTTAGAATTAGAGCTACTCGCCAATCAATTTCTGTGGTTAAACGAGCAAAAATACTAAAAAACAAAGCTCCAATTAGTCCTGGAACAATAAGAACAAGGAAAAACTGAAAAAGTTGAAATGCCATAGTGTACACCTCCTATAATTATTACTACTATAAAAATATGCTATAGTTCTCTATAATGTTACAAAAATTTTAGTTAATGTAATAAGAAGAGTGTCCCATGTAATGTTAAGAAAATGTTACCATATACCTGTCAGAAAGTTGGTTGTAAATGTAAAATATATACAAGGATTGACCGCGTTCGATTATTTATGATATACTAGTAAAGTTTCTTATTGATTTGATAACATTTTACGGAGGCTAGTTTATATGGAAAAAAAGAAAAGTCTACAGGGGTACCTATTTGTTGCTATAGCGGGATCTTTATGGGGAATTGGTGGATTTTTTGTGACTAAAATGAGTGACAATGGTGCATCTTCGTTGATGACCGCATTTGCCGGCCACTTTTTAGCCTTTATACCTTTATTACTATTTTTATTGGCAAAGAAAGGTTTAAAGGGATTGAAAATTTCTAAGAAGGGTTTAATATATAGTATTTTATTAGGTGTATTAACAAAAGGAATTTTTAAATTGTCTTTGGATACAAGTATGACCTTAGTAGGAGTGGCAACAACAACAATTCTTATGTATTTAGCTCCAGTATGGACCTCGATAATGGCCATAATATTCTTCAAAGAAAAACTTCGTGTATATCAAAGTTTTGCTCTTTTATTAAATATTATCGGATGTTTTTTAATGGTCACTGGTGGAAACTTTACAGGTATTAATATTTCTGGACTTGGTTTAACATTAGGACTTATTGCAGGAGTATTATATGCGCTTAGTACTATCTTAGGAAAAGTAGGGACAAGCGGAGACGACTCAGTGACTATGGCATGTTATATGTTATTCTTCAGTACAATAACTACTGCTATATTTGCTAGACCATGGGAGCACTTGCATCTATTTATTAATAGCTCATTTATGGTCTGGGCTGTTCCAGGTGGTCTACTTAGCGGTACTATAGCAAACATTTTTTTCTTGACAGGGCTGTCAAAGGGTATAGATGCCTCAAAAGCAACTATAGTTACTTCAATTGAAGTTGTGGTAGCCACAGTTGCTGGAGTATTTTTATTAAAAGAACAGGTTAATTTAGTTGGTTATTTTGGTATAATTGTAATGCTAGCATCTATTGTTCTGATGAATATAAACATTCCAAAATCAAAACAAATTACGGAATAGTTGTATAACAAAGGTAGCATAATTGCAAACATTAGGTTATGTGCATTGTGTTAAAGCTTCAGTATAATTATATCGGAGGTGAAGATAATGATTTTTTCTGAGAAACTACAATTACTTAGAAAGAATAAAGGGCTCACACAGGAGGAAATGGCTGAGAAACTTGATGTTTCAAGGCAGGCCGTTGCCAAATGGGAGTCAGGACAGGTTTATCCGGACATTTCAAATCTGATTCAAATTAGTAATCTACTAAATGTGACTATTGATTATCTTGTTAGAGACCAAGAATGTATGATTAACATTTCATCTGATAGGAAGACAGATTTGGACGAACTGATTGATTTTAGACTTGAAGCGAGTATAAACACATATGCAGCATTTATGAATGAAACAAGTTCAACAAGATTAGATTCCCATGATTATCGGTATGCAAATGGGCCCTACACCTACCATGATACATATGTGGGTGGAGAGCAATTTGCAGGGCAAGAAGCTATCTGGCATGATGGAAAAGCTGTCTACGCCATGAACTATCTGGGAAGAGTTTTGGGGGAACAGTTCAGTGGGAATTTCTTAAAGGAGGCTCTAAGAAGGGCAGATAAAAATATGCCTTATCGAGGACCTGAATACTATCAATCCGGAGAGTACTTGTATAGGTGTAAAGTAGTGGGTGATTTTACTTGGTTTCAAGGCTTTGAAGAAATCTACTGTAATGAGATAAAGGTATATGAATGCTACTTTCATGGTGGATTGATACATTAAGGTGAAAGCTAGTATATTGGGGATATGTAATTTGATATATGAGCACCAGTTCTTAAGGGGATTGGTGCTTTTATCATGTAATAAATTTGAAGGGGAAAAACATATGAAATCTAAGGGTTTCTGTACATGAAAATACATATAATTTTTTAGTAGGTTAATACTAAAATATAACAAAGGAGGTAATACAATGGTTGGTGTAGAAATTGA
>JAAYPG010000112.1 GCA_012519905.1 Clostridiales bacterium
GTTCCATCAAAATCATCACCCATATCCCACAAGGAGTATCCATCCTTTAATGATACCAAATAATCCGCCGAGGATACTAAGGACATGGCAGTCACAGCCTTTTCATTTACTTCAGGCTCAGACAATATATGGAAGCCAGTTACATAGAACCCTTCAGACATAACCTCATTTATCCTCTTAATCATTACCTCAGGCTCATCACTGCTATTTAGACCTATATCCACATATTCAGCATCGCTGGTAAGACCAACACCTAAAGGTGCAGCAAAGGACATAATCTGATGAGGATTGTAACCCTTAGTATATTCACTATCAAGGCCTGCCCTACGAAAAGCCTTTTGAAAATATCTCATAACATCTAGATGGCCAATGAATTTCATGGCTCCATATTTTTGAAATTTTACTCTAACCTTCATTCCTTACCTCCTGCGCCCTGGGAACCCTCAACATCCATTAATGAAACTTCATTTTCATGATTTGACCCAGAAAGTACCTGCTCATTAAAGCAAACCCCTCCTCCAAATTGCTTGGCACCACAGTTGTAGCATAGCTCTCTACAGTTAGGTGTCTCAAGGCTATTCTTCGCCCTCCTATATTCCCTAAGTAGAAATGACTTGCTTACACCGGCATCTATTATATCCCAAGGAAAAATCTCATCTTCTTCACGCTCTCTACCATTGTAGAATGAAATTGAGAGACCATTTTCCTCCAGTGCCTTTATCCATTTGTCATAAGCAAAATGCTCGCTCCAGGAATCATAAAGGCAACCTGACATATATGCATCATATATAACCTTGCTTAATCTTCTATCCCCTCTAGCCAGCACTCCTTCTAGTTCGCTCTGCTCGGCCTCATGCCAATTAAACTTGATGCTCTTTCTATTCAGTTGCTCATTTATCTTGCTCCTTAAGAATCTTTGCTTCTCCAAATACTCCTCAGGTGTGTCCATCCTAGACCACTGAAAGGGTGTAAAGGGTTTGGGAACAAAGAAGGAGGTACTAGCCACAATGCTTACCTTTCCCTGTCTCTGATCCTTTGGTATATCATAGTATACTCTGGCTATTTTATCGGATAGTATGGCAATTCCTTCTATATCCTCATCAGTCTCGGTGGGAAGTCCCATCATAAAATACAGCTTAACCCTGTTCCAGCCACTTAAAAATGCCTCGCCAGCACCGTTTAGTATAGCCTCTTCGGTCAGACCCTTATTTATAACATCTCTAAGTCTCTGGCTACCTGCCTCAGGGGCAAATGTCAGACTGCTCTTTCTTATATCCTGAACCTTGCCCATAACATCCAATGAAAATGCGTCTATTCTTAAGGATGGCAGGGAAATGTTAACCCCCTTAGAGCCAAATTCATCTATAAGGAAATAGACCAGCTCCTGAAGCTGTGAATAATCACTAGAGCTTAATGAGCTTAAGGATATTTCCTCATGTCCTGTTGACTTAAGCATCTCATAGGCACACTTCTTTAAGTATTCAAGATCCCTTTCTCTGGTCGGACGATAGATCATACCCGCCTGGCAGAATCTACAGCCACGAATACAGCCTCTCTGAATTTCTAATACTACTCTGTCCTGAGTAGCCTTAATAAATGGAACAAGAGGCTTAGTAGGATAATAGGCCTCACTAAGATTCATTTCTACCTGCTTTTTAACCTTATCCGGTGCCCCCTCATACTTCTTCTCAAAGCCTTTTATAGTAGAGTCTTCATTATAGATTACATCATAAAATGCGGGTACATACATACCTTCAATACCTGCTACCTGCTCCAGAAATTCTCTTCTGGATTTACCTGCTTTTTTAGACTCCTTATATAGATCGAGGAGCTCATTATATGCCGTCTCACCCTCACCTATATAGAAGAAATCAAAGAAATCCGCAATAGGTTCAGGGTTATAGGTACAGGGTCCTCCCCCTATTACTATTGGGTCATCCTCGCTTCTATCCTTTGCATAAATAGGAATCTGCGAAAGCTCCAATATCTGAAGAATATTGGTATAACACATCTCATATTGGATTGTAATGCCAAGGAAATCGAAATCTTTCACTGGTTCTTGGCTTTCCAATGCAAAAAGAGGGATATTTTTCTCCCTCATCAACTTGTCCAAATCTACCCAAGGAGAATAAACCCGCTCGCAATAAGTATCCTCCCTGCGGTTTAAAATATCATATAATATTTGAATGCCCAGATGGGACATGCCTATCTCATATACATCCGGGAAACACATACAAAATCTTATGTCTACATCTTTGGGATCCTTTACACGCATATTCACCTCACCGCCAATATAACGGGCAGGCTTTTCTACGGAAAGTAGTATTACATCGGATAGTGCTAATTTTCTCATCTTTTATCCTTTCTATATATCATCCTAAACATATTAAATCTGCTTAGTAGATTATATCGTATACTAATGCAAATTACAACGAAAGAAAATGCCTAAGATATGATACAAAGAAATATAAACTAGTTGTATAAAATCACTACCCCATTTTAATATATAGTTATAAATGCTACTTTAATAAGGATACTATCATTTCCTCCAAGGCTTTTAATTGATTATTTCCTGTTACATAATGACGTATGGCTTCATATGAAAATACTCCCCAATCCACCTTAACCTTATCAATAATGAATATAGCCAAAAATACCACTGCTGCACAAACAGTTCGAATAATCAAGGACCTAAAGGAGGCCATCTCTTCTGGAAGAACCTCTTCATCATCAGACTCATAAAAAAGTCTCTCCACCTTACTTCTTTTCCTCCTACCATAAGAAGAATATGCAGCCTCCAGATCTCCAGTATACAGGTCGTTCGTTCTTCCGCTAGTATCATATGCATTCATTTGCCTTAAGCAAGCCTCTCTTGCCTGAAGGATATACTCAGCCCGTGACATTCTCGGTCCTTCTTCTTTATAGTCATCAATAACCTTATATCCACTCTCTCTATCATCATATGGCTTGTGATTATCAAGGGTTGTCGGTCTCTTGAAAGCCTTATTTTCATCATATGATACAGAATCTACGATCTGCCTATTATTGTGACCAGTGTATTTTGGTTTATTAATCATCTCTATGGGAACAAATAGCTTATCATTTATATTGTTCGATAAGTTTTCTTCTATCTGCCGGTATATTTTATCCTCATATCCAGTATCCATTAGGCTTCCCCCTTGATAGATTATTTACTTATATATCCCATGAGTCCAAGCTCAAGCATGATGATAGCCCTTAGGGATTTTAAAACTCAAGCTTGTTCTTCTCTTAATTATATTACATATAGTTCTTATATATTCCCTCTTAACCCATGATAAACAAAAGAAACCTCCAATGAACATGCTTCTAATACACATTTTCAAGAAGGTTTCTTTTTATTATATAACTTATTTAGCAATAAAATTAATGTTATTATTTATAGCAAATTCCTCGGCTGTTTTATGAGTTTCTTAGATAATGAACCGCTATCTGTGTTCGATGCTCCAGACCCGTCTTTTCCAGGATGGTTGAAATATGATTACGAACAGTTCCATTGGTCAGATAAAGCTTCTCACATATATCCTTATTGGAAAGACCCTCAGCTATTAATCCAGCAATCTCCATTTCCCTAGGAGATAAAAGCATCTTAAACATCTGATTTGAGGTCCCTTCCGGAGATACCCTGCTTCTTATGAACTCCAGAACATCCTTTTGAAATACACTACCTCCAGAATTAATAACTCTTATAGCTGATAGAATTCTCTCCGCGGGACTATTCTTTAAAATATATCCATTAATGCCTGCCTGAAGGGCGCTAAGAATAAGTTCAGGCTCATCAAAAGTAGTTAATAGCAAAGGATTCGAAAGCTTCTCAGCCATAATCTCCTTGGCAGCAGTAATCCCATCCATTATAGGCATTCTTATATCAAGCATAACCACATCAGGCTTATACTTTCTCGACAATTCAACCGCTTCAAGCCCATTAACAGCAGTACCTACACACTCCAAATCATCCTGAGTCTCCAAAATCATCTTCAATCCTTCACGTATAATGGCATCATCATCAGCCAAAAGCACACTTATCACACTTTTCCCCTCCCTATCCTGTACCGGGTACGGTACCCGGTACAGTCCATTTCGGTACCCGGTACAGATTAACAGATTAAGCTACCGTAAATATATTGGTCACGCAGAACCCATTCTCGTCCTTGGCAAAAAAACATCTGCCCTTGCAGATTACAACTCTTTCTTCTATTGCTTCCAAGCCAAGGTTCTTTTCAATTTCCTGACCGCTGGTCCTTCCATTGTCTCTAAACTCTACCTTGATTATCTTATTATAAACTTGAATATTTAGATTAAACTCAGTGGCATTCGAATGCTTTAATACATTGGTCAAGCATTCCTTAAGATTGTCATGGATGCAAGCCCATATATCAAGACTGATGCTAGTCAAATCCCCCGTTGTCTTTAGCTTGCTGTTAATATTATATTTAACCTTAAATTCTTCCAGTATGGATGTAATATCATGAATACCAAGGAGGGACTTGTCAATCCTCTCCTCCCTAAGTGCAGTACGTATCTCATCCACACTTTCCCGAAGATTTATTATAGCCTTTTCCACAGTCCCTGTAGCTTTATTATGGTTATCCTTCATCTGCAACATAGCAGCCTCAAGAAGTATGATACTTCCCGATATTCCATGACCAATTTCATCATGAATTCTAGCCGCAATTCTATTACGTTCTTCCAAGGAAGCGGTGGTCTTTAAGGTTTTCATCAAACCGTTCAGGTCAGCAACTTTGCTTTCCAGCTTCATAATCTTTTCCTGAAGGTTTTCATTTTTATGTACGAAATACTCCTGTCTTATAATTGATATCCTTGAGATTATAATCATTATAATTAGACAAATAGAAAGAATTATTATATCAATATCTGGTGAATACACAAAAAAGAGTAAAATCGAAGTTATTATACTGATTTGATAATACATTTCTTTGGATAGTAAGAGCTCAAACATTTGTAGCAATAGGACAATCAAAAGTGAAAATAATATGTCAACTCCCATATATAAGCAGGCTATTATTGAGGCAGATATGGTAATTAAAATCAAGGATTTCTTTTTCCATAGCCTATCAATTAATATCTCTAATACAAATACACAGGCAAAGCTAAGAACCGATATAATAATAACAACCAAATCGGCCTTAGCATCAACCATCAACATATATGAGGCGACCACAGCCACCAGCTTTGTAATTAGATATAAGAGGGGCAAATCCAGCATAAATTCTTCCTAACCCTTTTTATAGTTTTGTGAAAATACTACTGCTCCGATTAAAAATGCTAATACTGAAAATAAAATAAGTATAATAACATTGGAACTTATATCTGCCATGGGATTATCCATAAGCTTATAAATTGAGTCCATGAACCAGTACTGAGGCGAAAGCCTAGCCATGTTCTGAAGGTTTTCAGGTGCCAAATCTATAGGGAAATATGCACCACCAAGTATAGCGCCAATCGTACTATATCCCATAATTAGTGCCGATACACCGCTCTTTGACCGAATAATAATCGATACACCAATTATAAAACATACAACAAAGAATGCTAACAAATTCATAAGCAAAAAGAGCTTATATATAGGAAAGCCAATATTTATTTCCGAGAAAAATATATAACTGCAATATATCGTAACCATTATAAAAGATAGGATAAACCCAAACATGCTATTTCCTAAAATATATTGCACAGGCCTTACAGGGCTTATGGTGATTCTATTATATATGCCATTGGCCCTATCATCGATAATCATAAATGATAAGATTATACCCAAGGCAAATATAATCATTAGAAAAAAACCAATAGTATTGCGAAAGCCTTCCTTTTGCTTAAAGGTTTCTATATCCAGGTTATAGGCCTTAGCCTTAGATATGGGGATTTCCACATTCTTATAATCATTTAATAGTCTATAAAACTCTTTGCCATCTCCCTCTGCGCTTTCTGATAATAATCTAACACCTGCAAGATAGCTGTTCATATAGGCCTCTAGAAAGGCTGCATTTTCAAAGTCATCTGTTGTTGTGATTATAATATTACCATCTTTAGCAGAAGCAAATGCCGCGTAAAATCCCTCTGGTATCTCAATTATACTTGAAATACTTTTATCAATCAACAATTCAGACAGATAATCATAGCTTTCATGCTCTACCAACTCATAATCAAGTTTCTCAGTTAAGTAGGATTTGAAATCCTTAGATAGATTAGTCCTATCATAATCTATTACCCCTATTTGAATTTTTGACAAGGTAACATCCTCAATAAAATTTCCCATCAAATATATTATAGAACATAATAATATCCCACTAAAGATCGAAAGAACTACAGCCAAACGATTCCTCTTAAAGTATGATTTTATAAGCAGACAGCTGTTCTTCATTGCTCCTCCCTCCTAGAAAATACAAACGCTCCAATCATAAGCATAATAATTGATATAAGGATACAGACCAAGATAACTGAATTAATCTTGTCATATCTACCGAATATCGCTAAGTCAAAAGCCGCCTCCTGAACTTTATATACAGGCATAAACTGTGATATACCATCTATAAATATCTCCTTAGAATAGGTACCCGATATGAACATCATAGTCCATAAGATAGGCATAGCAACTGCCATGGGATTAACATTTACACATAGGCCATAGACTGCCCCGATTGTCACAATAGTGAAGGTAAGTATAAAGAACATTAAAAATAAATACAGATTATCCAGCATATTAGATGCATAATTCGCGCCGAATATAAGTACGCTAGTGGCCATATGAATAGCAATCTGCATTACTATCTGAGGTAACAAACCCAGTACCTTTGATAAAAACAGCTTGGCTTGACTGATTGGGGCTATCTTCAGCCGTCTGATAGTCTTATCCTGCCTCTCTCCCATGAAACACATAGCTCCCAGCATAATACTCATAAAGCTAATCATTACCTGCATAGTAATTGCATAATAATCAAGCATGGTTCTATTAATTCCAAGGTCCTTTTCTATAATTAAATCCACCTCATCATTTAATGAACTTGCTAGAGCTTGAGGATTATTTTTTACAATTACATTTACCGCCTTATTCACCTGTGAAAATCCATTCATAATGGCGCTTATAGTTCTATTCTTTATACGATTAGTTCCTTCATAAATCTGAATCTCCAGAGGAAATGCAGTTTCCAGTGTATGTCCTGTAAATACTACCACCCCATCAATCTCATCATTTCCCGCTAGCTCCTTGGACAAGTCAATGTCCTCTGTCTTTTGAAACAATATATTTTGCTGGTCCGATACCCCTTGAACAAAGCCTTCTATCGCCAAAATCACTGCTGGCTCCTTTGTCTCTATCATATAATGAATCCTTACACTTCCAATGGCTTCCTCTGCCATATCCGAGTTATTAAGCAGATTGCCCAGCAAAAACACCAGTAATATAGGAAAGATCAGAAAGTAAAAAACATTGCTTTTATCTCTGAGAAATTCCTTGGTTTCTTTTATGATAATCTCAATCATTTTCCCCCTCCTACCTAAGCTCTCGCCCTGTTAAGGTCAAGAAAAGAGTATCCAGATTAGGTACTTCTGACTTGATGTTGTTAATGGGTAGCTCATAGTTTATAAACTCCTGAATAATTCTTTCAATACTATTTTGCTCTATAGAAATATCCACTCGAATAAGAGAATCCTCTGCAATAATCCCCTTTACGCCAGGCATTAGCTTAGTCTTTTTACAAAATGCCTCCCGATCAAATCCTAGAGGAATCTTAGTTTCAACATAAACAGACATAACATCAGTAACCATAGATACCAGCTCCGGCTCAGTTCCACAAGCAATCATTTTCCCCTTATCAAGAATTGCAATACGATCACAGATTTCCTCTACCTCCTGCATATAATGAGAGGTGTATATAACTGTAGCTCCTCTGTCACGAAGCAGTCTTATGGAATTTAGTATGTGCTCTCTTGACTGGGCATCCACCCCGACAGTGGGCTCATCCATAACTATAAGCTGAGGGTCATGAGCAATTCCACAGGCTATATTAAGCCTTCTTCTCATACCACCAGACATTTTCCTGGGCTTTGCTTTTATCTTGTCGGAAAGGCCCACAAACTCTAAGGCCTCTGTTACATTCTTAGTAAACTTACTGCCTCTAAGACCATATAAGGAAGCAAAAAACTTCACATTTTCATATGCAGTTAGATGATTATATATAGCGATATCCTGTGGAACCATGCCAATTAACTGCTTGATGCTCTTTTTATCCTGCCGTATATCCCTTCCATCAACAACAACCTCACCCTTATCAAAATCAGTCAGGGTAGTAATAACATTTAAGGTAGTCGATTTGCCCGCACCATTCGGTCCTAGCAGACCAAAAATCTCACCTTTTTTTACATTAAAACTAATATGGTCAACTGCTGTAAATTCGCCATATTTTTTTACTAAATTATCGACACTAACATAAGACATGCCAATCCTCCTAATAATATTATAATATTGCAGTACTTACAGCGGAAGATTTATCCCCCCACCTACTTTTATAGTTCATATATTTTTATTTGATTTAATCATAGCTTTATTGCTTTCATAAAGGAAGTGACAGCTGTTATAATTCTCATATGACAAATGTCATGGTTCTCTGATTTTGTACCGGGTACCGTACCCGGTACAAATTTCTGCTGTACCCGGTACAAAAAGAAAATTCATTGAAAATTGAAATGATATCATATATAATGACTATAATTAACGAACAGACAATACAAGGAGGAATACCAATGTCAACTAATGTTTATGACATACTACAGGAACGTGGGTTTATTGAGCAATGTACCCATGAGGATGAGGTCCGAGAATTATTAGGAAAGGAATCCGTTACCTTTTATATAGGCTTCGATGCTACCGCTGATAGCTTGACCGCAGGACATTTTCTTACTGTTATGGCTATGATGCATATGCAACGCGCAGGCCATAAGCCCATAGCCCTTCTGGGAGGCGGAACCACTATGATAGGAGATCCTTCCGGCAAATCCGACATGCGTTCTCTTATGACCAGAGAAACCATTGACTATAATGCAGGTCGATTCAAGGAGCAGCTTTCTAAATTCATTAATTTTAATGATGGAAATGCAATCATCGCTAACAACGCAGATTGGCTATTAGATCTAAATTATGTGGAATTTTTACGTGAAATTGGAATCCATTTCTCAGTTAATAAGATGCTGGCTGCAGAAGCCTACAAGCAAAGGATGGAAAAGGGACTTACCTTCTTCGAATTCAACTATATGCTGATGCAGTCCTATGATTTCTGGAAGTTAAATAAGTTATATAATTGTACCCTTCAGCTGGGAGGAAATGACCAATGGTCCAATATTATCAGCGGTGTTGATTTAATCCGTCGTAAAGAGCAGAAGCCTGCCTATGGACTAACCTTTAAGCTTTTGACCACCAGCGAGGGAATAAAGATGGGTAAAACCATGAAGGGTGCTGTTTGGCTAGACCCTAACAAGACCACCCCTTATGAGTTCTATCAATACTGGAGAAACATTGAGGATGTTAAGGTTGAGGAATGCTTAGGCCTACTTACCTTCCTTCCAATGGACGAAGTAAGAAGACTGGGTGCCTTAAAGGATGCTGAGATAAATAAAGCTAAAGAGGTACTAGCATTCGAGATTACCAAGATTGTTCATGGTGAGGAAGAAGCTATAAAGGCACAGGAAGCCTCTAGAGCATTATTTAGTGGCGGGGCAAAATCTGAAGATATCCCTACTACAACATATCCTGCTAAGAGATTCGCAGAAGGAATCGACTTAATAACCCTAATGTGTGATGCCAAGCTTGCCGTATCTCGCTCAGATGCACGTCGTACCATACAGCAAGGCGGCGTTACTGTAAACGATGAGAAGGTAGATAAATTTGATCTAGTTCTTACTGACAAGAACTTTGACTCAGACGGCGCTATCCTTGTAAAGAAGGGTAAGAAATCTTATCATAGATTTATGGCAGAATAAGTACTACTTGTTCCGCTTATACCAATCATAATATAAATAAGAATGGAGTGGATATTATGCAAGAATATATACCTTTTTTCCAGGCAGAAAAAAGAAGTATCGCAGAAAAACTGGCTAAATATTTTGAATACTCCGGCTTAGAAACAAAGATACATTATGATGAAAAAGATGACGTATATATACTGTCAGTACCTTCTTCAAATGAAAAGGAGGCCAAGAAACTATATCAAGCCTTTTATTTTGTTGAAAGAGATAGAATTGAGAAAGAAGAAAAAGAGAAAAAGACTTCCTTTGATGATGCTAATATCCCTTCAGACTCAATGGCTTCCTTTGATGATGCTAATATCCCTTCAGATTCATTGGCTTTATCTGATACTACTAGTATCCCTCCAGACATAGAGGACAAACCTGA
>JAAYPG010000113.1 GCA_012519905.1 Clostridiales bacterium
TCATATTTTGAATAGAGCATATCCATTGATTCAAAACCAAGGCGCTTAACATTATCTGTTCTTAGTATATCATTTATCGCTTCCTCATAGCCACCACTACCGATGGTAACTATTTCATATCCCTCAGCTTCAGCCTCTGCCTGATAGGTATAGCGAAAATCAGTTATAACCATATGATGCTTTTTAGAGATATAAAGATATCCAGTCTCACCAGAAAATCCGCTGACATAACGCATATTATTTCCATTAGATATCAGTACTGCATCAATATTTAATTCATTTATAATTGTTTCTACTCTTTTATAATTATCCATGCTTGTCCTTCCAATCCTTATTATATTTATGTAAATACTATTTTTTATTTTTGCATAGGTTTATCACAGCATCCATTGCCATCAAATAACCATCAAAACCATGACCACTTATCTGTTCATCACATACAGGGGCCGTTACAGAAACACGCCTAAATTCCTCTCTCTCTTGAATATTAGATATATGAACCTCAATCTTAGGAATACTTAATGATGCCAATGCATCTCTTATCGCATAGCTATAATGAGTATAGGCAGCCGGATTTATAATTAACCCATCCACCTTATCATAATAGGCTTTTTGAATTCTATCTATTATTTCGCCTTCACTATTACTTTGAAAGGTCTCTAGCTCAATATTAAGCTCATCAGCCTTTTCCTTAATTAGGGCAAGTAATGCAGCATAATCTCTGTCGCCGTATACACCCTTCTCCCTGATACCCAAAAAATTTAGATTAGGTCCATTTATAACTAATATTTTCATAACAGATGGTTTAACCTCCTTCGTATTTCATTTACAATTTGCGCTTTTGATTTGTCATCAGTATCTATAATAATATCTGCTGCCCTCTCATAGATAGGAACCCTTGATGACAGGAGCCTCTCTACCTTTTCTGAGGGATTATCTCCTTGAAGAAGGGGCCTGCTAGTATCACCTGCTAATCTCTTAATAATAGTGCTAGTTGATGTCCGCAGGTATATAATATGTCCCATCTTACGTAATAGATTGACATTTCTATCTCTAACTGGAATGCCACCACCAGTGGAAAGCACTGTCTTATCTAAGTCATCCATAACTGTTTCTAATAGTTCTGTCTCCAGATTACGAAAATAGTCCTCACCATGTGTATGGAAAATCTCTTCAATCTCCCTACCCTCTTTATCTACTATTAATTCATCGGTATCCTTGAAATAATAGCCAGTCCTATCTGCTAACAACCGGCCTACACTGGTCTTCCCCGATCCCATAAAGCCTATTAAAATAATATTATTTTTCAAGTTCCCCTGCCCCTTTGTATATAACTATCAAGCTTATACGCTTTTAATCTTTCCTCTTTTTAAGTCCCTACGATAAAACTTAAGTACTATCCTTTCAAGCTTTCGTTTTAGTACTATCTGTATCTCCTCCTTGGGTCCAATAGGCTTAACAAAGTAAGACATCATTCCTATCCTATTGGCACCAAATACATCGGTAAATAGCTGGTCTCCTATAAACACAGTGTTCTTAATAGAGGTTCCCATAAGCTTAGTAGCCCTTATATAGTTCTTTTTGGCTGGCTTGTTAGCCTTATGAATATACTTCACATTTATATCCTTATTAAATCTTCTTACCCGTTCCTCTTTATTATTTGATATAAGGCATACTTGAAAACCCATCTTCTTAAGTCTTGCAATAAGCTTAATAGCTCTTTCTGATGCATCAGCCCCGTGCTCTACTAAGGTATTATCAATATCAAATATAAGTCCCCTATATCCCTCTTTATACAAGAGGTCATAATCAATTACATATGCCGAGTCTGCAATTCGCTTTGGGTAAAAAATTCTTAGCATAATATCTCTCCAAACTATTTTTATTATTTGATGTAATCGGGCTAATCTGCTTATGATGATTATATCAATATATAGCATACCATACAACATTAAACTTTTTTCATATTCTATGTAACAATCTTAGCTTTGATACGTAAGGTCTTGTTTATTTTTGTAGCGATATTCACTGGGGGTCACATGAAAGTTCTCCTTAAATACTCGGTTAAAGGTCCTTAGACTGTTGAAGCCAGCATCATCGCAGATTTGTGTAATGGACATATCGGTAGTAAGAATTAAAGTAGATGCATAGCTTACCCGTATATTATTGACATAGTCATTAAAATTGGAGTTAAGCTTTTTCGAGAAAATACGGGATAAATAATACCTACTAATTCCTAATTCAGTAGCTAATATATCAAGAGAAAGAGGTTCACGAAAATTCAAAGATATATAATTAACTATCCGATGAGCCAAGTCATAAGAATCCAGACTTTGATTTCTTACAAGCTCAAGGTATGGTATGGTACGGGCCAAAATCAACTGAAGATAGGCCTTAGATACATTCAAGCTCTTCCCTTCATTTATTTCCCTAATCAAAGACTTCATAGCAAATATAACGTCATCATGGAGGTCCTTACTACGAATGTAAGGTTTCTTAAGATGGTAATTCATCAGAGTATTGATATATTCACCGGTTAACATCACCCCTGATATCACTGTTAATACCGAGTTATCTACAGCATCCTCATCAAAGCTTGAGCTATAGCTATGTATAGTGTTAGGAAATATAAGTATGAAATCACCCTTATAAAAGGTATAGTCTACATCTTGTATGGTCATCTGAATCTTGTCTTCCATTACATAGACAAGCTCTAGCTGTACATGCAAATGAGCAGGAAAGTTCATCCTGTAGGTTTGAAATGCTCGAATATTATGATCAGACTTTTCATAAAAAGGAATCATAGTCATCCACCTCTATACCGCAATATATGGCTAAAAATTAATTGTCTATGTCGAGTATTTTATCACAGTATGTTTTATAATTCAATTAAGACATGAGCTTATATATATAAGCTTATCTATAGTTTATAAAACTTAAGGGAGGAAGAGTTCATGAAGCATATTGCAGCAATTATAGGCTATGGCGGTATGGGGGATTGGCACTATCGTAATATCACTGAAAGAATATCGGGAATCCATGTAAAGGGTATCTATGATATTCGAAAGGAAGCTTGTGATAAGGCTAAAGAAAACGGTCTACATGTATATGACACCATGGAGGAGCTGTTAGAGGATTCAGAAACAGATCTACTTATAATAGCAACACCCAATGATGTTCATAAGGACTTATCCATAGCCGGCTTAAGGCATGGGAAAAATGTGGTTTGTGAAAAGCCCGTAACCATGAATGCGGCAGAGCTAGAGGAAATCATAGCAGTATCAAAGGAGGAGGGAAAGCTGTTTTCCATCCACCAAAACAGACGATGGGATAGGGATTACAAGATAATCAAGAAAATCCTCAAGGATAATACCATTGGTAAACCTTATTATATAGAGAGCCGTGTAATTGGTTCTGGACGGGCTCTTCACGGATGGCGTGGGCACAAACCGAATGGTGGAGGTATGGTCTATGACTGGGGTGTACATCTATTTGATCAAATATTTGATCTTATCGATAGCCCTCTAGTAAGCATAAGCCCCCATCTCTTCTCCATCTACTCCCAGGAAGTAGATGACAACTTTAAGGCATTGATGAGGTTTGAAAATGGATTATCAGTCCTTGTAGAGGTTGCTACCAATTGCTTTATTCGCCAACCAAGATGGCATGTATGTGGCCATGATGGTACAGCAGTAATAGAGAACTGGGAATGTGATGGTAAGATAGTAAAGCTTGCCAGTAATGAAGCACTAAAATGGGCAGACGATATCGTATATACCGCAGCAGGTCCCACAAGAACCATGGCACCTAGACCTGATGACACTACTAAGCAGCTACCCTTACCCGAGGTAGAAACCAGTTGGACTGACTATTATCATAATATTGTGGATGTACTGGATAATGGTGCGGAACTAATAGTCAAACCAGAGCAAGCATTAAGGGTAATGAAGCTTCTAGACCTTATATTTGAATCAGCAAAGACAGGAAAAACAATAGAATGTAATTTATAAACAACAAATTAGCATGATTTCATGCAGATAGGAGCGATTATGACTAATAAGAAGGTATTAATATTACAAGGTGGCTGGGATGGCCATCAACCGGAATTGGTATCAAAAAGATTTGCAGGGTTAATGGAACGTAACGGATATCAGGTTGAGATAAGTAACACTCTGGATTCCTTGGCAGATCTGGACAAGTTAATGGATCTAGACCTAATCGTAGCTTGTTGGACCATGGATAAGATCAACAATGATTATGTAGTAAATGTATCAAAGGCTGTAGGTTCAGGTGTTGGACTTGCTGGTTGCCATGGTGGTATGTGCGATTCCTTCCGCGAAAACACCGAGTGGCAGTTCATAACTGGTGGCCAATGGGTAAGTCACCCCGGAGGAGATGGTATCGAATATACCGTAAATATTAACAAGGGATCTAGCCCTATTGTAGAGGGACTTGATGACTTCACAGTATGTAGCGAACATTATTATATGCATGTTGACCCAGCTATTGAGGTGTTAGCAACCACAAGATTCCCCTCCGTTAATTACTATCATATCTCCAATAAGCCTGTAGATATGCCAGTAGCATGGACTAAGTTCTGGGGAAATGGAAGGGTCTTCTATAATTCTCTGGGCCACCATGATGATGTATTTGACAAATCTCCTAATGCGCAGATTCTAATGGAGCGTGGTATGCTGTGGGCAGCAGAAGGAAAGCAATATGCAATAATGAATAAATTATCCACAAAGCCTTTTGAGAATACAGCAAAAATGTACTAATTTATCCTATTAAATAGGTAATTGCGAAATTCTACTTTACTTTATGATTAAGTGCAAGTTCAACAAGGGTTTTCGTGAGTTTCGCAATTAGCTATATCCTACTAAAAATATAAGGAGGAAAATCATATGAATACTGTAAAAATAGCTATTATAGGTGTTGGCGATATCAGTGGAATATATCTGAAGAATATAACTAGCATGTTCAAGGAAATAAATGTTATTGGGGTATGTGATTTAGTTAAAGAGAAAGCCCAAAAGGCAATGGAGACATATAATATACCTAAGTTATACGAAGATATGCATGAAGCATTTCAAGACTCTGAGGTAGACATTATACTAAACCTAACTAGACCATATGAGCATTATTATGTAACCAAGGCGGCCCTAGAGGCAGGCAAGCATGTCTATAGTGAGAAACCTCTGGCTGCAACATTTGAGGAGGGCAAGGAGTTAGTTGCCCTGGCAGAGGAAAAGGGCTTAATGCTTGGTGGTGCCCCAGATACATTTTTGGGCGCTGGCATACAGACCTGTCGTAAACTAATTGATGATGGATTTATAGGTACCCCTGTCGGTGCAGCTGCATTTATGATCTGCCGTGGCCATGAAAGCTGGCATCCAGATCCAGCCTTCTACTACAAGCACGGTGGTGGACCTATGATGGATATGGGCCCTTACTACATTACATCATTGGTTAATCTCTTAGGTGGAGTATCAGGTGTTACTGGTATATCAAAGGCTAGCTTTGATAAGAGAACCATTACTAGCCAACCCCTAAATGGTACTGTAGTCGATGTAGAGGTTCCTACCTATGTAACCGGTATTATGAACTTCGATAATGGAGCAATCGGTACTATTTTTACCACCTTTGATGTTCATTATGATACCCAAGCCAGGTTTGAAATCTATGGTTCAGAGGGCACCTTGATCATACCTGATCCAAATACCTTTGGTGGCCCAATTAAGCTTCTTCGTCCTGAAGATGGAGGATACAAGGAGATGCCCCTTATGTTCGATTATGCAGATAATAGTCGGGCTCTAGGTCTGGCAGATATGGCCAAGGCCTTACAGACAGGCAGGGCTTATAGGGCCAACTACAAGCTAACCCAGCATGTACTAGAGATATTGACCAGCTTCGATAAAAGCAGTGAGCAAGGAAAATATATTAGCCTAGAAACAAAATATGAAAGAGATATCCCTATGAAGAACAACCCATTAAAGGGTATCTTGGACTAATAGCTACTTAGTGGTAAAAAAATGAGGCTATCGTATAAGTAATTAAGGGGGTGTATATATTCCATCACACACTGATTAGTAGTACAGTTTGTATGATTGGAATATATACACCCCCCTCTTACATTTCTGCTACAGCCTTAATTTATTTTTTTATTACTAACTATATCAATTAATTCTCTGTTAAGTACAATCGAATCTTTATCCACCATAGGAAAACTCATAAGCTTATATGTCCAGACAGCTCTGCCGATTCCATATTCTGTAAGTAAGTCGCTTAAATCCTTATGCCATCTAAGATTACTTTCCATAGGAGCATGATCTATAACACCATACTCACCACAATAAAGAGTAACATTTCTCTCCTTAGCAAAATCAATAGCTGGTTGTAGATATCTTCTTAAGTATTCCTTATCTACTATTTTGTCAAAGGCATATTGCTTCTTAAATCTCTCGTCCTTGGAAAGATAAACTTCGTATAACTTCTCATCTGATGGATACTCAATCTCAAATTCCAAATCCTTGAGCAAGGGCTCCCAGCTGGCTTTTTGATGGGTTAGGATATGGGGCTCATAAAAATGAAAGGTATATACTAGGTTCTTATCTTCTATCCTGTCAAGTTCATGAAGCGTATTGACACTGTTATAATGATTGCCACCTATAATTATAACTCTTTCCTTGTCAATCTCCCTTATTCCTTCTATTGCTCTCTTGCTAAGCTTGTTCCACCTATCACTGTTTGGTTCAACTATTTCATTTAAAAGCTCAAATACCAGGTTACTACCATGACCTTTATAGCGTCTTGCAAACTCCTGCCACAGCTTAATATAACGCTGCTGCAAATGCTCATCTTCAAAAAGTCTATTCTCATTTAGAGAATGAAATGCATATCCAGGCGCTCTATGAAGATCCAGTATTATATTAAGATTATATTCCTTACACCACTGTATACATGAGTCCACATATAAGAATCCTTCCTCCTTATATGTGAAGGGCTTATCATCATCCTCAAGCACCATATAGTCAATGGGTAATCTTACATGATCCATACCCCAGCTGGCAATCAGTGCAATATCTGTTTTCCTTATAAAACTATCAAAATGCTCTTTACCTGCATTCCAGTATTGAGATATCCAGCCTCCCAAATTAACTCCTGCCATAAAGCCATTAAATTTTATCATAGGTAATCCTTTCTCATATTAATACTGAGGTTCTTGTATTATTTTGTAACATCAGAGGTACAATGTGAACACTTTGTTGCGTCAATATGAATATCAGAATAACAATAAGGACACTTCTTTGTTGTAGGAGCCGCTGGTGCTTCAGGCTTTCTAAGCTTATTAATCCATCTAACAATTATAAATACCACAAAGGCCATAATAATAAAGTTTAAAATATTCGAGAGAAATAATCCGTATTTAACTACAGCTACTCCCTCTGCCTCAGCTAATGTATCATAATTTCCTCCATCAAGAGCTATAAACCAATCACTAAAGTTTATGTTTTTTGTAAAAACCCCCAGCAGTGGCATAACAATGTCATTAACCAGAGAATTTACAATGGAGTTAAAAGCACCTCCTATAATAATACCTACTGCCAAATCAATCATGTTACCTCGAAGTGCAAACTTCTTAAATTCTTTAAGCATCTCACTACCCTCTTTCTCGATATTTTGTTAGTAAAATGGATACATAAAAATACATTCTTATATATGAGCAGATTAGCTGCTTCATATCATGATTATACCATTTTGATTCTTAGAAGACAAAGAAAAAGAGAGCCATGTTATTAAAAAGGCTCTTCTTCTAAATCATCTTTATATTTGACATAGATAACCACATCATAGAGGCTACCGTCCCGTCTACGGCCAACATCCTTCATAGTCCTATCATAATGCATTCCTACCTTTTGCATTACTCTGCCTGATGCTGTATTTAGCACATCATACCTGGCAAATATCTTCTTATAGCCAACCTCATAGAATAAGTAATGCATAATAGCCCGGAGCGCCTCTACTACGATTTCTCTACCCCAAAAGCTCTTACCTATGCAATATCCTACCTCGCAGCTTTCCTCCTTATCATTAGACATCTCCACACTGATGGAACCTATCACCTGCTTCTGTGTTTTCAAGTATATAGCCCAATTATACACATTTGCTTGCTCATAGTTTGCGACCCAGGATAGAATTCTCCTATGTGTCACATTTACATCACTATGGGGTCCCCAGGGAAGATATCTTAAGGTTTCTATATCACTTGCCCAATTACTATACATATCAAAAGTATCCTCAGGCCTAAATCTTCGAAGTATTAACCGCATCGTTTCAATAGAATTGGTCCCTATATGATTCAATTCTTCACCTTCTTTTATACCCTTACAGAAAATGAATATACAGGGACCAGTTCAAATATTCCTACTATATGGTGCCAGGCACCAACCCAAGAATGTTCCTCAGCTGGTGCCTGGCACCCACACCAACGGCACCCACACCAACGGCATCAACACCAACCCTATCTTAATTCTATGTTATTATCTTTAAGAACTCCCAATAATCCGTCAACCATACTTTGAATTTCGTGGCTTTCCAAGGTACGCTCCATAGATATGAACTCGAAACGTATGGTGACACTCTTCTTATCTTTAAGAAGCTTATCATCTTCGAATATGTCCACAAGATAATATTTGTCAAGATACTGGCAGGGATAGAGGTCTATATACTTTGTTAGAGTTTCATAAGGCATTTCCTTGTCCACTAGAAGGCTTAAATCAACAGTTACCCCTGGATATTTGGATACCTCCTTGTATTCAAGAGGAAGTACATCAATCTTCTCCATGTCATCAATGTCTATCTCGGCATAGGCGACATTTAACTTCTTGTCTATATTATTTCTGATTCTAGGATTGAGTACTGATAAATAACCGATCTCCTGATCCTCTAATTGTATACCCGCAGAATTAATTGGATGTACATAGTTATATTTATTAATCTCATTATTCTCTACAAATTTAGGTGTCCTATTCTTAACACTTAAAACAACCTGCTCTATGGCCTCCTTAAGCTTAAAGAATACTTCCTTTTCGCTAAGTATTTTACTGGCCACTACTATACCCAGACGCTTCTTTTCATTGCATAAGCCGTCCTTTGTAAGTCCATCTGCTACACGGCCGATCTCATACATTCCCATCTCAGGGTTAGTATCTGCGTTCTTATAAACAAAGCCTAGTAAGCTTGGGATAATTGTGGAACGAATCGTATCGTTCTCTGCTGTTACAGAATTTATTATACGAATATTAGGCTCAGTATGAATCCCTAATTCCTTATTCATCTTAGTTTCATACCAGATATAGCTGTGAACCTCATTCATATTATACTTATCAGATAAGAATATTTTTATCCTATATTCATTATCCCTCTCCACGCTATGGCGTATTGGTGAAAGAAGACTCTTAGTGGAATAGATATCAAAGTTATCATATCCATATATACGGGTAATCTCCTCTACAATATCAGCCTTCATAGAAACATCCTTTGTGGCACGCCAGGAAGGTACTCCTACACTAAATTTATCTCCACTTCTATGAACATCAAAGCCCAGGGCAGATAAGGTTTCTTCCATCATATCTGAGGATATATCTATACCTGTGTATTTATCTATATATTCCTTATCAAAGTCAATAGTGATGCTATCATAATGCTGGACATAAGAATCAGTTAGACTGGATGTAACTTTTACACCTGGGTCAATCTCCATTAGAAGCTTTATAAACCTTGCTATGGCTAGCACTGTCATCTCAGGATCTAGAGTTTTCTCATATCTGGAGCTAGCATCTGTCCTTAGCCCTAGCTTAGTTGCTGACTTACGGACACTGGTTCCGTCGAAATTAGCTGATTCCAATAGCACCGAGCTGGTATCGTCATATATTGAGGAAAGTTCTCCTCCCATAATTCCAGCAATTCCTATGGGCTCCTTAGAGTCACATATCATTAGGGTATCTGTATCTATCTTTCTGCTGACCCCATCTAAGGTTAGAAATTCAAAAGGCTCTGAGAATGTCTTAACTCTTATATCCTTAACCTTTCTGTTATCGTAGGCATGCATGGGCTGCCCAATCTCCATCATAAGATAATTGGTTAAATCGGCAAGTAAATTTACAGGCCTCATACCGCAATAGGTTAGACGAATCCTCATATTTATCGGTGATTTTTTCTTTGTAATATTATCCATTGTAATACAGCTAAAGCGATAAGTCCTTTGATTATCAAGAATCTTAAGGTCTATAGGGTCCAGGTCTTTATATAGGCTTGTATCTACTAGTTCCAAAGGCTTTAGTGGCCTTTTATTGAGGGCTGCAATCTCTCTGGCAATTCCATAATGCCCCCATAGATCAGGACGATTGGTAAGTGATTTATTATCAACTTCAAATACGGTATCCTCCAGCTGCATAAAGTCCTTAATGTCGGTACCTAAAGGATAATTTTCTTCAATAATCATAAGCCCTGAGTTATCATCACTTATTCCCAGCTCCTTCTCAGAGCAGCACATACCACGACTAATGACACCAGCAATGGGAACCTCCTTTATCTCCAAATCACCAACACGACCACCCAGTTTTGCAAATGGAACATGAGCCCCTACAAATACATTGGGAGCACCACAGACCACTTCTACTACTTCTGTACCTATATCAACCTTTACAAGGTGTAGCTTCTTTGAATTTGGATGATCATTGACCTCTATAATCTTTCCAAGAACCACATCCTTAATATTTTTACCCATTTCATATATATCTTCAACCTCGGCTGTAGATAAGGTAAAACGATTAATAAGTTCCTTTATATTTACTCCACTAAGATCGGTAAATTCTGAAATCCAGTTCATTGATATTAACATAATAAGCCCTCCTTCCTATCGTGTAAACTGCCTAAGTTGCTTTAAATTACCGCTATTAAACAGACGAATGTCCTTAATATTATATTTCATCATGGCAAGCCTTGTTAGTCCAAGACCAAAGGCAAAGCCTGTGTATCTATCTGGATCAATCCCTCCCATACGAAGTACATTAGGATGTATCATACCGCAGGGAAGTAGCTCAAGCCATCCTGAATGCTTACAGGTTGGACATCCACTACCACCACAGATAGCGCAGTTTATATCTAGCTCAAAGCCCGGTTCAACAAAGGGGAAAAAGCCCGGTCTTAGCCTTACCTTTACATCTCTTTCAAATACCTCAGACAATAATACCTTCATGAAATATATAAGATTTGATATGGATATATCATCACCTATCATCATACCCTCTAACTGAAAAAAGGTATTCTCATGGCTGGCATCTATATTCTCATTCCTAAAGCATCTACCAGGAAATAAAACCTTTAAGGGCTCACCCTTCTTAGGTGCACCATATTTTCTCATAATAGTATTCTGAGCCGCAGAGGTATGTGTCTTTAAGAGTTGACCATTTTCCAAATAAAATGTATCTTGCATATCTCTAGCAGGGTGGTTCTTAGGTATGTTAACCGCCTCAAAATTATTGTACTCAGTCTGAATCTCAAGCCCATCTTCAATAATAAAGCCCATGGTCTTAAATATATCCTCAATCTGCTTCTGAACGATGGTTATGGGATGAAGGGTTCCAGCCTCTCTGGCACTGGGTATTGTATAGTCATAGCGCTCTGCATTCTCAATTTCTTGTATATACTCCCTCTCCTCAAGAGTCTTTTGATACTGGACAATAGCCTCTTCTATCTCATTCTTTAGCTTATTTATCTGCATACCGGCTGTCTTTTTCTCATCGGGAGTCAATTCACGGAGATTCTTTAGCTGCTCTGTTACTAATCCCTTCTTACCCAGAAAGGAAACCCTGATTTTTTCAAGCTCGGCCTGTGAATTAACGGCATTAAGCTCTTCATGAAATTGCTTTTTAATGTTTTCTAATTTCTCTAACACCTTTATTTCCTCCTTTATACTGATGTGTATATTTCTTTATGAAATAGGTCGATTTTTCCGCTTACACAAAAAAAGCTTCCATCCGCAAGGGACGAAAGCATCGTGGTACCACCCAAATTCAAGTCCTATAAATTTATATAGGAACTTCTCAAATGTTCTAACGGAAACATATCCGGCCCTTCTTTTACAGGTAGAAATATCTACTCATATCTTAAGGGCAACTCCAGTGCCGAATTTCGAAATAAGTCTGAACCCCGGATGCGCTTTCAGCCGATGACACATCCTCTCTGTGGGGAAGAAATACCCTACTAATACACCTTCACAGTTATTATCTATATTTTTTCGTTTTCACATATCTTAACTGACTAAAGTAAAAATGTCAATACAATTCTCTTGACTTTATATTATTCATGTCAGACATTATAGTTAAGCATATAAGGAACCTCTCCTATTCTATCTGGAAGAAGTCCCTTATAGCTTATTTTAAATATTGGTAGTCTAAGCAGTTAAATCGCTTACTTCTTGATTTTGAACTCAACCTTCCTATAGTTGTCGGCATTGTCCCAAACTTCAACCACATATTCACCATCCAAATAGAAGTATAGGGTTGAATATACTGCTGACTGCTCCACATTATCTACTACAATCTTCTTAATTCCTGATACATTGTCTTTAATTTGTAGAATTACTATATCCTTATATGTCTTTCCGTTCTGTATATTGGTAGTAGGTGCTGTAAAGTCAATATTAAACTCAACAGTAACTCCATTACCCACTTTATCATATACCTCTAAAACATATTTTCCTTCCTTCTTAACCTTGACACCACTCTTTACCTTTTTGCCATTTAGTTTGGTTTTATCCATATCAATACCACTTTGTTCATCTAACCAGGTAATTGTTACGGGCTTCTTGTAGGTAGTCTTGTCTTCAACACCTTCAATTTCAGGCTCAGTAATATCAATATTGTCAATCTCTATCTTCTCCATAGTATTGTTACCATGAATATCAGTAATTCTAACACTATAGATTCCACTGTCCTTAGCTGTAAATGTTTCTCCATCTACTTCTACAAAGGCTTTGTTATCTGGTGACCATAACTTATCGTTATTAAGAAGCGAATCCTTAACGTCCCTATGTAATACTACTATCTCTGAGTAATCAATACTTGTATCAATGTGGATATCTCTAGCTTCTGTAGTCCAGTCTTCTTCTCCATCAGCTGTTAAGGTAATGTCAAAATACATTGGACTAATATTTAATATTGTATTTCCTAATATTCCATTTAATCTAACATAATAGGTTCCTGGCTCCAGCATATAGGTAAAGCTTTTCTGACCTCTGTCAGTTAGAAGATAGGTCCCATCAGTTAAGAACAACTCATTACTATCATATAGGGTGCAATATCCTACTTCATCATTGATAGCATTTGATGTATCAAATGAATATCCAAATGTTACATTTGCTTTTCTAGGTAAATAAAATGAATAATAATCACTTGGACTAGTATTTGAGAGGAATCCTCTATAGGTCTCTTCTAATTTTATTGAATTGGTGTTAATAAAGCTTGTGGTAGTTTTTATTTCCTGAGACCTTGCTCTTTCAAATAAGAGGGCCACACTTACAGTAGTATAATTAGGCTTATAGGCATTTTTATCATCAGGCTTCTCGCCATAGGTACTGAACATATAATATGTTCCCTTCTCAAGGAACCATGATATTGCTGTTTCTGGACCTGAATAGATGGCAACCTTACCGATTACATTATTACCAAGCATATCACTACAAATCCAAACAGTACCACTAGATTGTGCCCGAACATCCTCGCGGAAGATTGCTCTCACTTCCCCTGGTGAATCAAGAGTAAATTCAGTTCTATTAATGTGAGTATAATAATAATATTCAACATTGGTCATCTTAGGATAGGGCGTATTATGGATATCATCTACAACCTGAAGAGGTAAATTTCCTTCGGTATTTGCATGGGCCTTTTGACTTGGAAAGAAAAATATTATACCAATTAATATTGCACTTAATAATATAGATTTTCTCACTAATTTTTTCATATAAACCTCCATTCATTTCCTCGTTTAATCCACTGGCTTAATCACTATTGTGTCATTTACATATTCTAATCGTACCTTATTATTTTCAACACCCATTTTTTCTAGCATTTCACTAGGTAGCTGCAATCGTCCTGCCCTATCAAGCACTGCAAATTCATCATGCTCCTCTTCAAAGCCTGTAACATTCTCCATATCGCTTTGATAGCTTATTCTAGCATGCATTTCGCTACTAATCTTACCGTCTTGTATAGAAACAACCCGATTTACCTTTCTTGCTAAGCCCATATCATGGGTAACTATAACTATAGTTGTTTTTAAGTTTCTATTTAGCTCACGGAATACGTCTAATATATAGTTTGATGTCTGTACATCAACTGAACCGGTAGGCTCATCAGCCAGTAAAACCTTGGGATTGTTGGCTAAAGCTATGGCTATAGCTATTCTTTGCTGCTCTCCGCCTGAAAGTTCACCAAGTCGACTATGCTTTCTATGGGCTAAGCCAACCATCTCTAAGAGTTTTTGTGCTTCTTCTTTACGTTTTCTATGACTGGTAAATATCATAGGAACCTGAATGTTTTGTATAGCATTTAGATAGGGGAACAAATTCCTAGCATTATTCTGCCATACGAAGCCCACTGTCTTCTTTTTATATTCTATCAGATCCTGATTACTCATCTTAAAGAGATCCTTACCATCCACAAATAATCTGCCAGCCGATGGCTTGTCCAGGCCTCCTACCATGTTGAGAAAAGTAGATTTTCCACTTCCGCTCTTGCCCACAATGGCCATCAGCTCTCCATTTTCAACATTCATATCGAGTCCTTGTAGGGCCATAACTTCGCTATCTTTAGTTTTATAGATTTTAACTAGATTATCGCATTTTATAATTAAATTATCATCTCTATTCTCGCTCAATAAAACCACCATCCTCTAGCTCGTATACCCTATGGCCAAGTTCCATAATACCTACATCATGCGTCGCCATTACTATTGTAATGCCTTCCTTGTCTGTAAGATTTTTGAATATCTTCATAATCTGAATAGCTGTATTTGTATCTAATTCAGCTGTCGGTTCATCCGCAAATACGATTTTGGGCTTATGTACAATAGCTCTTGCTGTTGCAACTCTTTGCTGTTCACCACCAGATAATTCCTGAGGCATATGATACATCCTTGCCCCTAGACCAACCATTCGTAGCGCTTCTGTGACCAGTTCCTTTCTATGCTTCTTAATACCTGCTAATCTTAACATATACTCAACATTCTCATATGCATTCATAGTAGGTATTAAGGCTACTGATTGAAAGATAAAACCAATCTTTTCTCTACGCAATAAGCATCTTTTTCTTTCACTCATCTTGCTGATATTCATATTATCGAATATAACATCACCAGATGTGGCGAAATCCAATGCAGCCAGAATATTCATCAAAGTTGTTTTGCCTGACCCAGAGCGTCCCCTTAATATAGTTAGCTTTCCTTCATCAATAACCATATTAATGTTTTTCAATACATGCAAGGAATCACCATTTGGCAAAGAAAAACGTTTATTTAAATCAATTGTTTTAATTAACTGTGCCATAAGATTTAATCCTCTCCTAATTTTAGTGCCTGAGTTATCTTTAAGTTAGAAATAAGCTTGCCAATAATCAACATACAGAGTACTATCATAAGGCCTACAATCGTCATTATCCTAATTCTATCATTTTGCTGATTGATAACCTCCAAGGGGATTATCTGCTCTGATGTGGTATAGGCAATCTGAATTAAAGGAACATAAAGCTTAGATACAATATTACCTATGAGTACACCAATCAGTATAGGTATAATGGATAAAAATAATTGCTCTTGAATTAGCATTCCAAAGACCTCAATCGAACTCATACCCATGGCTCTAAACACACCTATCTGGAGGCTTCTGGATAGTATTGATAGTATCCAGAAAATCAAGAATCCGACTGCACATATTAATAAGATTACTATAAATCCTAATGTAAGTACTCCGTTAGTTCCTTGGAAGAAGGGATCATTGTTCTTGTCGATTATCTTTGATGATAGATCCTGGAATACCTGATATTCTATTTCATTCTTCTCGGCAAAATCATATATAAATGCTGTAGAATCCTTAGCCCTAATCCATATCTCATATGGCATAATACCCCAAGATGCCTGTACCTTAGATAGATTCGCGACAATCAGGAATTGATCTAGTTCCTTAATCACTCCATCAGCATCCTGTTCCTTAACTACTGGCTGATAGGTTGGCCAATAATCTACAAAGCCTTTAATGATACTCCTTCCAGAACCATTATGATCCTGATAAGATATGGTGTCGCCTATCTTATATCCGTATTTTTCTTTAAAGTTTGAGGATACAAGGACTCCATTTTCATCCATAGCCAAATCATTCAGATAATTATACCAATGCTTGTCCAAAAGATCAGTTTTAAAGTAGGCCGTCTCACCAAATTCCTTGGTATCAATACCCATTAGCTTGGCTGTAATCTTGCCCTTATCAACAGACACTTGAATATTATCATTCACAAAAACCTTAGTAGCCTTCTCTACTCCATCAAGCTCCAAATATCTATTAAAGTCCGGTTCAATATAATAGACATCCATACTATTCTCATTAACATTCTGACCTAGGACCTTCATGGTTGTTATATATGATGCTATGCTATCCTCATTACTGACCCATTTTTCTTTTAGCACTAAATCAGATGAGGTGGTATAAATCAATCTATTTTCCTCATTACCATTTATGGTTCTAGCTATAGATGCACTATATATACCCAAAGAAACTGTTAATATTAAAAACAAAATTATAAACCCTTGATTGGCAGAGCCCTTTATCACCTGTTGAAAGGATGCGTAGGAAGATGGACTCCAAATCCTTATACCTAATCGATATAATATTCTTAGAATTATTGGGAATATACCCTGTACTAAAAAGGCTCCACCTATAATGAAGAATACAGAGCTTAGGAACAATAATGGATCTAAGCTAGTATCTGCTTCAGCAGCTTGCATTAAAGCATTTGCATGCATCTTAAAATTATACAATCCATATATGGCTATTCCTAAGAATATAAAGCCCATTACAAAGCTTCTTATTACATTGCCTTGATTTCTCTTATTAAGCTTCCTCTTATGTGAAACTATGGTTTCTCTAGTATGTATAAATGCTAATCCCAGAGTTATTAACAATGAAGTCAGTCCACACAATAAGGCTGCCTTTATTGCTCCTTCTGTAAGCTCCAATTCCAATGCAGTTCTTGATACAAACTCTAGGAAGGCATTGGCATTACCCAATGCTGAGCATATCAGCAAGCCCAGAGGGATACCTAGCAGCAAACCTATAAAGGCCATAATCAGTCCCTGGATTAGGTATATTAATATAATATGACCATTGGAAGCCCCTCGGCTCTTAAGGACTGCTATGTCACCTCTTTCCAATAACATCATCTGGTTATTAACCATATAGATGAAAATTACCAACAAAATTATAATAGGAACCTCTAGTAGAAATAAAATATTCTCTAATTTATGTTGCTTAACTTGAAATTCCTTTAGAGTTTCTCCAAAATGTTCTACATAGTAATAAACATCTATTTTCTTTATTGTTTCACCTAGTTCTTCTAATTCTGCTAGAATATGACCTACCTGTTCTGATTTAATATTGTCGTAGTCATATAAAACATGCCAAATACTACTCCATTTGTACTGTGGCTTTTCATAGTTTACAAATAATGATTTAAATAATCCCTCATCCATATAGAACTGTCTATTCATAGAATCAGGACTATCTACCCAATATACATCCTGTTCGCTGGAATTTTGAAAAACTCCGGCAATTCTAATCTTATAAGGAGCACCATCCTCAGTAAGAATATCAGCTAGATAGAGCTCCTGACCTATCATTAAATCATGCTGTATCATAGCACTTCTACTAACAATAACTTCAATAGCTCCATCTACCAGCTCATTGCTATACATATTCCCTGACATAAATGTAATATGCTCATCTATATCCGAGAGAAAAGCCAGATCTAGTATATATGCTCCATCCTCCTTATCCTCTGGACTAAAGAGATAATTAGTTCGCATATAATAGCTACTTATAATCAACTTCTCATCTAATTGCATAGTATTTGGTAGCTTTGCTACTATTTGTTCTAGCTGCTTGACTTTTCGGGCCACGCTAACATCGGAACGAATTCTATCCATACGAATCTCAATTTTATTCTGTAATGGATAGGTTCCAGTTGTATTCATGTAATTATTTAAATCCCTGACTAGAACTCTATTTAATACAGCATTTGAATAAACGATATTGCCGACGATCATTCCAATAAGAAGAACATTACCAATTATTAAGCTAATCGCCATCCATTTTTTATTCCAGATTTTTCGTATAACGTAAATAAACATAATTGTTCCCTCACTATGAGCATTAATTCAGGCTATTTATAGGTAATTAATCTACTATTATTTTCTGACCTTCAGTTAACCCTTCATATACCCACATATCAACACCATTATTGCGTCCTGTTATATATTGCTTATGTATATCACCGGTTTCATCAAGATAATAAATATAACGTACCTCGTTATTGAAATTCACTGCTTTAAGAGGAAGTACAAATACATCATGAACATGTACTGCATCTGCAGTTATATTAGCTTTTGATATATTAGAATAAAGACTCTCATCATCTAGCTTAATAAAGATCATACCTGTATTGGCCTTATTATCTAGAACTGAATCCATAGATATAACCTTTCCTGGGTATGTGATTCCCTTATTCTCTTGACGGTTTGATACCATAGAGACCGATACCTCTTGGTTATACCACAGTTTATTGGCTCCTACTTCCTGGGCATAAAGAACTGCACTTTGTATATCATAAATACGTATTAGCTCCATATATGGATTTATTGATTGGTCCTCGATTAATCTTTCATCTAGGTTATATACAACACCGTCATATGGTGCATATATGTATTTAATCTCAGAGCTCAATTTCATTTCCTCTATGGTCTCCTTCATTGCCTCGATATTCTTTTCACCCTGATATTTAAATTGATCATAGCCTATCTCTAATTTTGTTATTCTAAGATTAAGAATCTGTGCTTCAATTGTTGTATGATCCTTCATCATCAAAGAATTTCTATTGTCAGCAATTTCAGTCTCTCTTCTCATTAATTCCGCTTCATAGGATTTTTGATTTAACTCAAGTGCTAATTTTTTCTCCTCAACAGCTATGCTATCAAAGGGTATTCGGTAGGAGAGAAGTTCGTCACCCTTCTTTACCATTTGTCCATCAGTTACCAAATACTCAATAAAGGTTCCTTCTGATTCCTTAATAGCGAGGCCATCATTTCTTAAAAAGGTTAATTCAGCATTCATAACAGCACCTTTTTCAGTATAGTCACCCCTAACTGCCTCTATAGTCTTATATGAGGATTTATTAACAGTATCCTTAAGTGTTACTTCCTCACTGGCATTAACTGGTCTAAAGGTAAATAAAGCTATGAATAAGAAACTTACTATTGCCAATCCCAATATCTTATATCCCTTGGACATATACTTCATCTCCTTCTTCTAGACCGCTAATAATTTCTACATTTATATCGGTTACTGTTCCTATTTCTACACTGTTTCTTACTAAAGCACCGTCGATAATTACATATACAAAATCTCCAGTAGAATCACTGTATAGTGCATTTTTAGGTATATATTTCACATTTTCAACTAGCTTTTCTTTAACGTTGATACAGGCATAATCGCCAACCTCAAAATCAATATTATTGTCTATAATATATTTGCTTTCTATGGTCACTCCACCATTTTTCTTCAGAATGATTTCATCAGTGGTAAGCGGTAGATATTCAATTTCATAGTCCTTACCCTTAACGGTTGCATATACCTCGCTAGCATTTTTTATCTCACTTTCACTTACAAAGCTACTTTGTAAATGCATTTTAGAATGATTTGCTATGATAAATATGGTGTCATAAGCACTTATACGTTCATTAAGTCTTAGGTATTTAATATATACAATGGTACCATCATAGGGAGCCTTAATTGAAATATTACTTAGCTTGTCCTTAATTGCTTGGATCCTGTCCTTAATTCTTCTAATATTAAATTCCTGCAGATCAAGTGCTTGCTTATACAATAATTCCTGTTTATCTATATCAGCCTTAAGTTGAGCTATTTCAATTGCAGATGCTTCGTCAGCAATTCTCTTTGCCATATTAAGCTTGGCTATCTGAATATCTAGACTAGTCTGTATATTCGTATAGTCATTGTTGATCTTGGCATCTTCCAGCTCTTTTTCAAGCTTTATAAGCTCCTCTTTCAAGCTTTTGTCATCAAGATTAAGAAGTACATCGCCCTCTTTTACCTCTTGTCCAAGATAAACCGGAATATCTCCAACATTTCCATCTATAATGGAATACAATTCTTCTACCTGAGGATATATTTTTGCATCATATGTGGTTAAATTATATATATCACCACGGGATACAACCGCTGTCATCAATTCTGTACCAACTGCCTCTGTCAAGGTCGGTATCACTTCATCCTGGCTCTTACAGCCTGTAAATATAACCATAGATATAATTATTATATATAATAGCTTTCTAACCATGTCCTTAACCTCTTTCTTCAAGTACGCTCCACTGTACTTGCGCGCCGATTTCTTATCGAACGATGAGATAATATAGCTTACCAAATCGTGCGCATCCGCTGGTCCTAATAAGCTTGTGGTTTATATTGTAGCTAATTAATTATGACCTTATCGCCTTTTTGTAAACCAGAAATAATCTCAACCTTATTATCAGCCTGTAATCCTATCTCGACTTCCTTAATACTTTTAAAACCACCCTCGTCTTCGATATATACAAAGGCTTTACCATCCTCTTCATGAACTGCTACAGAAGGTAGATATAGCACATCATAAATTTCTGTTAATGTGAATGTAATTTCGCCCCTATCACCACTTTGAAGAAGATTGGCCTCGTCCTCTACCTCTATATAGACTTCATTGGTCTTCTTGGCTGATTCATCAGTATCATCATGCTTATCAGGTCTAATAACTATTCCCTCGTATTCTGTTCCTGATACTAATATATTTACCTTGTCTCCTACATTAAATAAATCTGGGTTAGGATTAGTGACAACGAATACCATTGTATCAGGATCATATATAGATATAACATTTTTATCCCTATTTGATGTGTCATACCTATTAAAGCTAGCGACATATGATACGATTCCTTTTATTCCTGCAACTATTTGTCTATCCTTTACATCTTGATTAAGACTATCAAACCGCATTTGCTCAATCTTCAGATCATCAATAATTTTATTAATTGATTTCTCGTAATTGATAATTTCTAGTTCATATTTTGTACCTAGCTGTTCCTGATAACCATCTGTATTCCTTATCATCATATAGTTATTCATGGTCAGCTCTTTTAGCTCTTTTTCATTAGACAGCCTTAGTTCAAGAAGTTCAATATTCTTTCTTCGGGTTTCAATCTGATCATATATATCGTTCATCTCTAAATCTGCCAATATATCACCGGCTTCTATATAATCACCTTCACTTACATATATATGTTCAATCCGCTTTCCATTTATAGCGAAGCTAAGCTGTTCTGTATCAAATGCTTTATATGTACAATCAAACTTTACTCTTTCAATAATATCCCCTTGAATAACCTCTACACTTTGATATGGCTTAATAGCAGCGGTTTGGATTATTGGGGCATCAGGTAGTAACTCCTCTTTTGGCGCTAGACTACAAGCTGAAAGCCCCAGGGATACTATGATTAAGAACATAACTATTTTTGTTTTTTCTATCATTTTTATCATAAATATAACACCTTCTATGAGTGGTCAATTGTAAAGAACCTTCTAGCTATTTTAAGGGGATGTCCGGATGTAGTATAGCACCCCAGAATGCAGGTTTTTGAACTAAATACTTGTCAAATAATAAGGGATAATTAGGAACTCCCGGTTTATTTAGCCAAGAAATATCATCTGACATTCCCCAAAAGGTCACATTGGTTATATTGGCAAAGCCCTTGTCCTTAAGATGCTTCAATATTAAAAACAGACGCTTGTACCTGGTTCCCTGCTTCATAAGCTCCTCTTCTGAGTTATCAGTTAAGCCCATATCTAGTTCTGTAATATGTATTTCTAAACCTGTCTCAGCATATTTCTTTATGGAATACTCAATATCTGCAATTGATGGAGAGCTATGTCCCAAATGGCACTGAAGGCCAATACCATCAATAAGCCCCTTCTGCTTTAACTTTTCAACCATTTCTATAATGGCACGCATTTTTACCCCTTGTTCAGTATTATAGTCATTATAGAATAGCTTAACATCATGGTCAGCATATTTTCTTGCATATTCAAAGGCTTTTTCAAGGAACTCCTCACCAATAACTTGATACCAATAACTATCCTTAGAACGGTATCCTCCTGGCTTACCATCTGAAACTTCAATAGCCTCATTTACTACA
>JAAYPG010000011.1 GCA_012519905.1 Clostridiales bacterium
GAAGATGATGTTACAATCTATTATCTTGTGGAAACGGGCAATGAGCTGGCTATGATTAGTAGGATAGCAGAGAAGTTCGATAGTCTTTCAAATCGAATCAGTCTACAACAGAAGGATCCTATAAAATATCCAGGTTTTGTTGCTGATTATTTAGATGAGCAGCAGGTCGAGCTAAATAGCTTCCTTGTTGTAAACAACAATACAAAGCAAGCAAAATATGTGGATTACAATGATATGCTAATAAAAGAGTTTTCGCAACAGACCTATCAATTTAATACTGTAGGAATTGATGTGGAGGGCAAGCTTATATCTGCTATCCAATATGTAACCAATCCAGACCTACCCACTATATACTATACTTTAGGGCATGAGGAATATGAGCTTGGTGTGATATTTAAGGATACCATTGATAGAATGAATATGGCCGTAAACCCCTTGCAGACATATACAATAGATCAAATACCAGAGGATTGTGATGTCTTAATTATCAATGCTCCAAAAAGAGATTTTTCCGATACAGAAACAGAGATGATTAAGCAGTATATGGTAGCAGGTGGCAATGCTGTAATAGTTATGGACTATGAAGCACAGGATTTAGAAAATCTTAATTCGCTTATAAATTATTATGGTATACAGATGGAGAAAGGAATTATATCTGAGGTTGATGCCAATCATCATGTTCCCTTATATCCCCGTTATCTTGTACCAAAGGTACTAGAACATGAGATTACAGATGGCCTATTTAATACCAATCGCTTTGTAGTTACCCCGGCCGCTTCAGGACTTACCATCAAAGACAATATAAGGAGCTCCTTATCTATTTCACCATTAATGGAGACATCCACAGGGGCCTATTCGAAGCTAAATATTAATTCGGATACTCTTCAGAAGGAAGAAGGGGATATAGATGGGCCCTTCTATCTAGGAGTGATTTCGACAGATACATTTGATGGCGTATCATCTAATTTAGTGGTTTATACATCAGCCATGATATTTCATGATAATATGTTAAGTGAGTTTAGTAACTTTAATCTGATGGTCAATACAATCGGAAATCTCGTCAGAGAGGTTGAGACAATAACAGTTAGACCAAGATATCTTTATCCAAAGCCACTTAATATTACTCAACAGTCCTTAATGTTCTGGGCTTCTGTGACAATAATTGTGCTACCTATAATAATTCTTGCTACAGGTATTATCATTACTGTAAGGAGGAGGAGGCGATAATGTCAAAAAGAAAGCAGAAGAACAGGATGACTACGATATCACTTCTAGTGGTATTAGTCTTATTGTCTGGCTTTTATATATGGTATATGAATAAGGATGCATTTCTAAGCAAAGACACAGAGGAAGATGCAGGTTTAGATAATAACGAAATCGTTGCCACTATGGATTCAGAACTTATAGATAAAATCCATTTTAAAAATGAGAATGCAGATATGACTTTAGTTCTTGAGGATGATAAGTGGGTTTCTGTCGATAATAAGATGCGTCCGATTAGACAAAACAATGTTCAAAACATGATTCGCCTAGTGAGTGTTGTTAGACCCACCAAAATAGTAGATGAACAACCAGAGGATCTAGAACAATATGGTCTAAGCTCACCATATGCATATATAGAGGCTTATCAATCTGATGGTAAAAGCATAGCCCTATCAGTAGGCAATAGGCTGGCTAACGGACAGGGTTATTATGCTATGGTTGAAGGTAATGATGCTGTATATGTATTACCCTTGGTATATGGAAATGATTTATCATATAGCGATCTTAATATGACTGATGTAGATCATGGACCGACTATACCCACAAGCGATATTTATCATATTCAGGTATTGCGAGAGGAAGGAGAGGATTTTGAACTGATTTATGATCCGGATTCCTCCTATATTGATATACCTCTAATAACCTGGGCAATCCTAAAGCCCTATGATGAGATATATGGAGCCGATAACTCTAAGGTCTCAGAGATACTAACCAATTATAACAGCTTTAGATTTGATAACTGTATTGAGTATCAGACTGATGATATTGCTAAATATGGCTTAGAGGAACCAAGGGCTTCTATATTAGTAGGATATAATGAAAACAATCTTGGAGAAGGAATTATCCAGAAGAGCTTTAAGCTCCATGTAGGAACTCAAGATGATAATGGTGACTACTACGTAATGAAGGATGGAGATAAGGCTGTCTATACAATGAAAGCTTTCAATGTAGAAAGAATGCTTGATATTGATGCCTTTAGTGTATTAAGTACCTTTGTAAGTCTTCACAATATTAGTAGTGTAGATAAGATAGATATTAATATTGAAGGAAAGTCCTACATCATGGAGATTAAACGTAAAACTATTACTAATGATGAGGGCGAAGAAGAGATAGAGTCAACCTATTATTTTGATGGACTAGTTACAACTGAGAGAGCTTTTAAGGATCTATATCAGTTATTAGCTGCTGCTAAGATAGATTCACAGCTGCAGCAGGTGGAAACTGTTGATGGCAAGGAGCCTGTTCTGACCATTTCCTATCATATAATAGAGTCGGACCAGCCCATCGTTAGTAAGTATTATGTATATGATGATGTATTTTATCTAATCGATAATGGCGGCCCTATAAGATTTGTTGCTGATAGGAGAAGAATAGATAAAATAATAAATGCAGTTAAGGATTTTGAAGTAGAATAGAAGAATAAGAGGGGCTGTAAACTAGCAAGTATCTTAGTTTACAGTTCCTTTATTATGTAATAGAAAATTTCGTCCTATTACATAATAAATAAAAACTTTATAACTTGTACGAATATTCGGTCCATTGACATAATATATTAGCATATGGGATAATCAAGCTGGTTGATTTTTATGACAAGTATTAGACCTGAAAGCTTATGTCCGCAGGAGGAGAGGCTATGAATATTAAGAAAAAGCTAATAATAATGGGCGTATGTATGGTGATAATTATTGCAGTACTAATTGCCAATGTTATTCGTCGTATTAAATCTGATGAGGATCATAAGGGTGGAGAAGATATTGTTAATGAAAACGTTATTTCAAGAGCAGAGGCATATCGACTTCTAAGCTATCTAGAATATGATAGGGCCGATAGAGAAGCTTTGAAGATGGAGATTAATTATGCTAATAAGGATATGTCCGGCTGGTATGATAGCTATGTAAATGCGGTTTTTAAGATGGGCCTTATTGAGGATAATATCACCATATCACCTAATGAAGGCTTGACAATGGGACAAGGCAAGGCTTTATTAGATAAACTTATAACCAGGAATCCCCTACTGCAAGGGGTATATACAAGCCTTTCCTTTGATTTTATAAATGCTGATGAGGGAATGTTAATACCACAATTTTTAGAACTATATGGTGCTCTACTGGAGCTAGTTCCAGAGGATGAACGTATAGTTAAGGAAAAGGTACTTTTTATTCTTGACAGAGAAATTACTGAGGATGGTAAGGATAGGATTGTCTCGGAACAGGGCAGGTATTATTATAAAGACTCCAGAGATTATGAAAAATTCATGGGTACTGGCTCTGATAGATCCTATATCAGATTAACTGGTGATGATTTTCTTGGTCGTTTTATGAATAAGGCTGTAGAAGCACTTATCTGTGAAGATGAGATCTTATATATAAATAAAACACATGAAGATAGAATACTTCTTCATAATGTGTGGATTAAGCAGGGCAAGGACCTTGATGTAGATGCCTTTATTAATGGGGTTCATAAGGAACTGCAGACACAATTCAAACTATCACAGGAAATAGAAAGAGTCGTAGGTGACCTTGCAATAGAAAATGAAAAGGTAGTTGCGATTAGTGTAAAGCCTGACAGGATACAAGGGAAGGTATTAATATCCGGTGAGGATTTTATTGAGATTGAGGGATATGGGAGAATCCCTCTTGAAGAGGATTATAAGATATATAAAATATATGGCGAGCTTTCAATGGAAAGGACCAACAGGATATTGGTTGGTTATGATACTACTGATTTTGTAGTGTCTGGAGGAAAGATAAGCGCTGCCTTGATAAGAGAAAGTATAAAGGCAGAGAATATTAGGGTTCTTATTCATACTACAGGCTTTAAGAATATATACCATGACAGCGTTGAGTTTGGAGCTACATCTGATTATGTTATAAGGGTAGGTGAGGACCAGACTACTTATACATCTGATGAGACCGTTACTATTAAGCCTGGAGACAGCATGTTGTCTGCTGGAAGGGTAATCATAGAGCCTTCATCTGAATCAGGAAGGATAAAACTTCTTTCAATAGAACGTTCCATGGGACTTCCGAAATACCGGGGAAGGATAGAGATAGCACAAGGTGATAAGGGGTTATTGATTGTAAATGAGCTTCCATTGGAGGAATATCTCTATGCAGTTATCCCAAGTGAAATGCCTACCTATTATGGCCTAGAGCCTCTGAAGGTTCAAGCTGTATGTGCAAGAAGCTACGCATATCGTCATCTTATAGCCAACAGTCTAAGTAGCTACGGGGCCCATGTGGATGATAGTGTGTCATATCAGGTCTATAATAATATAGAGGAGAATGAGGATTCGGTCCTTGCAGTTAAGGATACCTATGGTAAGGTTTTAGAGTATGATGGTGATGTTATTACTGCATACTATTTCTCGACCTCATGTGGACATACAACTTCTGTTGAAGATGTCTGGGCTAATGGTATAGCAACACCATACCTTACTGGAAGACTTCTTAGTGTAGATGAAGATGATAGTCAGGATGTGATAGCTCAGGAAAAAGTGAATAATCCTTATAATGACTTAACAAATGAAGATAACTTTAGAAGATTTATGTTGGATCAAAGATATAAGACTTATGATAGGGACTTTAGCTGGTATAGATGGTATGTTACTATAGATATTGCTGATATAAAGAATAATATAAATGAAAAGCTTGCGGGAAGGTATAATGCTAATCCTGAACTTATAAAGACGCTTGTTAGTGGAGAGGCCTTAGATAAGGATGCCATATACGAGAGCCAGCCAGTGGAGACAGTGGGGGATATTGTGGATATAGTTGTCGGAACCCGAGGAACCGGTGGAATAGTATATGAGTTGATAATACAGGGCAGTGAAAGAACCATAAAGGTACAGACAGAATATAATATTCGAGCGCTCCTATCGCCATCAAATGATACAGTCTATCGCCAGGATGAGAAGGGAATAGACAATCTTAGTCTACTACCCAGTGCCTTCATATTTATTGATAAGAATATGAATAAGGGAAGTTTGGAAAGCATATCGATAACCGGAGGTGGTTATGGACACGGAGTAGGAATGAGCCAGAATGGTGTCAAAGCCTTGGCAGATGCAGGCAAAACCCATGAAGAGATAGTAAAATACTTTTATAGAGGTACAGATATAGGCTATATCTATGAGTAACGATTCTGTACCGGGTACAGTTTTTTAAATCGGTACCCATCGAATCGGTACCAATCGGTACCAGGTACCAACCCTGGGCATGTTCCTCAGCTGGTACCTGGTACCGATTGGTACCGAATTTTAATCATTCTTCCGGTGATTCGCTATATATCTGCTTGATTTTATCGGTTATGACTTTATTTTGAAGCATAAGGTTAATCTCTGCTCCAATGAATAAGATATACATGCAAAAATACATCCAAAGCATGAATATTACTATGGTTGTGAGGCTACCGTACATGGATGCATAGTTGGAATAATGGTCGATGTAATAGGAGAAGGCATATGAAAAGCCCATCCATCCAGCTGCGCATATTAGGGCTCCAGGAAGCTCACTGGAGATCTTGGTTTTTCTATTGGGAATAGCAACATATATTATTAGGAAAAATACCAATAATACTACTAGGCCAACTATTGTGCGCAGACTGATAATTAACAAAGCCAAATCCTGCAATACAGGAAAACGCGTCTCTATCCAAAGGTATAGCTTGTTACCGAAAACAAAGAGTATAATGGTAGCAATAATCATTATTGCAAATATAAGAGTATAGATTGTGGATATTATTCTAAGTACTATGGATTTTCTTGTTTCCTGTATTCCGTACACGGAATTTAGGCCCTTCATGATGGCAAGAAATCCTTTCCCGGCTGACCATAGAGCGGTAATTACGGTCACTGAAATCAATGTACCAGAATTGGTTCTATGATAGACCTCTGAGACTACAAGAACAATCAGAGAGTTAAAGGCCTTAGGAAAAATCTGTATAACAAGGTTAAGTATGGTGCTCTCTTTCAATGAAAAGAAGGGAACAATACTTAGCAGAAACATTATAAATGGGAAAAAAGAGATGATAATAAAGAAGGCAGCCTGTGCTGAAAAGGCTGACACATGGTCATCTCTTATTTTCCTAAAAAACATATTAATTAAGTTTATGGTTGGTTTTATCATATAGTGCCCCTATCTAAAAGAAATGAAATATATCCAACAAATCAAGTGTAGCTTAATAACATAATTTACAGAATTTATTATACCACATAAAGTTTATAGATAATTCGTTATATTATATGTGGAGTTAAAATAGTCTATTCTATTGAATTTATGATATTCGGCTAATCTTGTAATAATGAATCAAGGTCGAGGGTGTCCCAATATTCTGAATTAATAGTAATATCATAATCCTTTAGCAGTATATCATAGTGCATCCTAAATTGAGCATCCTTTTCATCCTGGATAGCATCTTGGATTGTCTTTTTATAGCGCTCAGATGAGTTATTATCAAGCATGTGAATGATATAATGGCCAAAGCTTGTGGTTATTACATCACTATATTCATCATTGTTAAGCTTTCTAGCGGCCTCCTTATATTCTTCTTCAGCGTTTTTATCACTAAGTATAAAGCTGCGTTCATAACGGGTTAGGCCATTAAAATGTCCCATGACCTCATCAAAATTATAGCCATTTAATATTAAGTCTCTGATTTCTAACATACTCTTATGTACTTTTTTCAAATCATCTTCTTGGTAGGGGGTTATCTGTTGGTCCCTAAACTCAGCAGTGGGGATAAAGAGGCATTCGGTTATGTACTCCCTGTATTCATTTGGAGAGATGGTGTTTTTTATAGAAGCCTCGTCCACCTCATAATCAGCTGTTAAAGCCAAGTAATACTTATCCGCATGGGCTAACTTGTTAAATGAATTTGTAAGAATATCCCTATTCAAACCAGTCTTTTTTAGTTCCACTTCTGACATAGATGCCAAAAGCTTGTTCACATTTTTTTCTACAGTGGCAAGCTCTTCATTATTAAGGGTATAGCCCTCCTTTTTAGCCTGATCAGAAAGTATTTCATTAAGAATAACACGGGTCATAATTGAATCCTTAGCAAGCTGTTCCATAGTCATATCTTCAAATTCGTAGTCCCAGTAATCGATACCAAGGCTTTCTTTATATTTCTCATTCCATATCTTTCTTTCAAGCTCTAATAGGTATATATCATAAATAAAATCATCTAAGGTAAGCTTAGTGCTATCTATTTCTACGATAACCTTTCTCTTATTAGAGACAAGAAAAGTTAAGGATATAGTTAATATCAAAAGCAATAATACAATAATGGCTATATGCCTTTTTTTCATGTATTTTCCTCCAGGTTTTATTCACTCTCTATTTTAAACCATTTATAGCTATAGTCAAGTTAGCAGATGTAAGTAAAAATTTACCTAAGGTCAATTTGTATGATAAGTTTACTCAAGGTTAATTTTATAACAAATTTACCTTTGTCTTAATAGAAACTCTTGATTTTTATTACTATTATGGTTATGATGTTAAGTAGGGGCTTTAGATAAATATGGGATAAGTTAAGTCATATTTCGTAGATAAGGAGATTTGCTGATGATTAATTTTGAAGATGAAATTGAGAAATTCCAGCCCAGTCTGGAGATTGAACAAGCAGAGGATGTTATATACAATAATGATATGACAGATATCTCCGATATTTTAAAGGGTTTATTGAAGGAGAAAGACAATACTCAATATGATGAAAGAAGTTAGGTGGGGATGATATATGGTTTGCCCAAATTGCCAAGGCAACATATCCGATAAGAGAATACGCTGTGATCGTTGTGGTCAAGACTTAGTCCTATACAAAAAGATTTATAAAGCATCTAACATGTATTATAATAATGGTCTGACAAGGGCGAAGGTTCGCGATTTATCTGGTGCGATAGTTGCTTTAAAGAAGAGTCTTGAATTAAATAAGTCCAATACTAATGCCAGAAATCTTTTGGGATTAATATATTTTGAAATGGGTGAAACCGTAGCCGCCCTTAGTGAATGGGTGATTAGCAGATATTTCAAGCCTGATGATAATGATGCAGATAGGTATATAGATGACATACAGGAAAATCCCACTAGACTAGATGGACTAAACCAAGCAATCAAAAGATATAACAATGCGCTGGAATTTGCAAAGCAGGGCAGTGATGACCTAGCTACAATTCAGCTTAAGAGGGTAATTCAGCTTAATCCTCGTTTTATTAGGGCCTATCACTTACTCGCCTTATTATATATGAAGAATGGTGAGAATGAGAGGGCAAGAAAATGCTTACTTAGGGCTGGTCGAATCGATGTATCTAATACAACTACTCTTAGATACCTTAAGGAGTTGGATCCACAGTCTAGTCAGAGCGCAAGGGATGGAGATGCTAGTGTAGGTTCTGTTAAGGACCCGACCTCAACCATTATGCCTGTTTCCTCATATCGTGAGGATAAACCTAATGTTATGGCATTTGTCAATTTGGTTATTGGGGTATTGATAGGATTAGCAGTGGCCACCTTCTTGATTTTACCATCAATAAAAAAGAATGAGACGGCTAAAAACAACCAAAATTATGAGGACTATAGTGCAGGTAAGGCCGCTATTGAAGTAAAGGAAGCTGCTATAGCCCAGTTACAGGATGAAAAGGCTTCACTGGAGGAGACTGTAATTAGACTTAAGGCAGAGCTTGAAGGAATTGAAATTCCTGATAATAATCCAGAGCTTTATGATCCGCTGTTTGAAGCATCTTCTCTATATATGGATGAACTAGCAAAGGCAGAGAGAGACAGGGAGTATAAACAGATTGCAGAAATCCTTAGATTATTGGATACAAGTCTCTATGAGTCAGAGCTATCTTTACAGCTTATTGACAAATTAAAGCAAGAAGTATATCCTGTAGTATCAGCACAGTACTATGATACAGGTCATGATTTATATAGTGATTCCAAGTATGAAGAGGCCTTAGAGGATTTGTTTCTGTCTTATAATTATGATACCAATAATGTAAATGCTATTTATTTTATAGGTAGAACATATCATCGCTTAGAGGATTATGATAACGCAAGAGTCTACTATGAGATGGTGATTAATGATTTTCCGGATTCAAAAAGATATAAAAATGCCAAGAACTACCTTAATAGAATTCAAGACTAGAGTGAATGATTTAGAATGATTTTGACATAATCTTAGTCTTGTTTGAAAGGTATAATTATATAAAACAATAGATATAATCACATAAGATAATATTCAGGGTAAGTAGATTGTAGTGGATATACAATCTACTTCCTGATAGAGAAGGACATTTTAAAGGGAAACGAGTCGATTCCGTTAAAAAGTCTTTTTTTATAGCTTCATCAGGAAAAAACATACAACATATAACTAAAAATAACAGAGTGGAGGGAAAACATCTAATGCATGAGGGTAAAAGCTATGGTAAAGAGGACAAGCGGTTAGGAAAGGAGGGGACAAGTTATGAGATAAGACAAAGATGCCTCATAATCAGACTGAATGATGAGTTGGACCATCATAATGCAGTTCAGATTAGGGAAAAGGCAGACAGGCTCATAGAAAGAAATAATATAAAGCATATAATATTTGATTTTTCAGGTTCCGGCTTTATGGATAGTGCAGGAATAGGCGTAATTATGGGGAGATATAAAAAAGTTATATTTATTGGAGGAAGTATTGCTGTAGCCAGTGTTAATTCTGCGGTAGATAGGATTTTTCGCTTATCGGGGCTTTATAAAATTATAAATAAATATGATTCTGTAGAGACTGCACTAAGTCAGTTGAAATAGGTATATGAAAGGAAAGGGGAGAAATAGATATATGGATAATACAAATAAAATGGTATTGGAGTTTGAGAGTAAGTCACAAAACGAAAGCTTTGCTAGAACTGTGGTTGCAGCTTTTGCAGCCACTATGGATCCAACTATTGAGGAACTGGCGGATATAAAAACTGCTGTTTCTGAGGCTGTTACCAACAGTATAATTCATGGATATGGTGACTGCATAGGCATGATTACCATGCGGTCCTTTATAAGTGGTAATGAGATTACAGTAGAGATAGAAGATTCGGGTACGGGTATCCAGGATATTAGTAAGGCGATGGAACCTCTATATACATCAAGGCCTGAGCTAGAAAGGTCAGGTATGGGCTTTTCCTTTATGGAAGCATTTATGGATGATTTAGAGGTAGAATCTGAGTTTGGTAAAGGTACCTTGGTAAGAATGAAAAAACGGATAGGTAAACAACTAGCTAAGGGGTATACGCAGCAGACCGAGCAGAATGTAGTTTAGTACATAAGTGTTGAAGGGAGTGAGGTTTAATGTGGATACGCTTGAGCTGATTAAGATGTCCCGAGAAGGTGATAAGGAAGCAAGGGATTTAGTTGTAACCCAAAACATAGGCCTTGTATGGAGTATAGTAAGAAGATTTGCTAATCGCGGTTATGAGATGGAGGATTTATTTCAAATAGGCAGTATTGGCTTGATAAAGGCAATAGATAAGTTTGACTACTCTTACGAGGTTAAATTTTCTACCTATGCAGTTCCTATGATTACAGGTGAAATAAAGCGTTTCCTAAGAGATGATGGAATGATTAAGGTAAGTAGAAGTCTTAAGGAAAGCGCAACGAAGATTAGAGCTTATAGGGAAAAGTATGGAAGTATTTATGGCAGGGAACCCACTGTTGAAGAGATAGCTAAAGAGCTTGGCATTACAAAGGATGAGATACTTATGGCACTTGAGACAGGAGCAGAAGTTGAATCGTTATATAAAACTATTTATCAGGGTGATGGTAGCCCCATTTATTTGATTGATAAGTTAGCAGAAACTAAGGATGAAAGTGAAAATATGATTGATAAGCTTGCATTAAAGGAGATTATTGCAACCTTAGATGAAAGGGAGCAGGAGATTATCAAGCTTAGATATTTTAAAGATAGAACACAGACTGATATCGCAAAGGAGCTGGGAATTTCCCAGGTACAAGTATCTAGAATGGAAAAAAGAATCTTAAAAATTTTAAAAGATAAACTGGGAGCATAAGTTGAAATCTTAGATGTATCTTTTTCCAGTATACTTACTTGTTAAAATCACATAATAATACCAATAAATATATTAAGAAAAGCATCAGAATGTTAGATACTGATGCTTTCTTAAATTAGTCCTATTACATAGAAACTGTAATAGAGAAATTTCCAGCAAAATTAGTTACATTATAGATAGGAGTGAATGTATAGTGATAGTAAAAAGAAGAAGGATATTTATTGTTGCAACATTTCTTGTAGTTGCGGCGATAGCAGTCGTATTGTGTGTGGGTTATTTCACTGAAGAGAAAAAGACAGACTATGATGGCATATTAGCTCATATTGAGTATTTGGAGCTAGGAGAGAGTGCTATATAAATTAATAAAAGGCAGGTAGGCGATATTGTATGGAGAAGGAAAAGAATAAAATAAGTGATGTGGTTAGAGAAAAGAACCCAACTGTAAGAAATGAAAACTATAATAAATATGTGAAACAGGTTACCCCAGCATTTAGCACTGTAAAGAATTGTGTGAAGGCTTATGTAATTGGTGGTTTAATCTGTGTTATCGGGCAGGTCTTTACTAATTTCTTTTTAAGCAAATCGGGTGATATGGAGCTGGCTAAGGCTTATACAACAATTTGTCTTGTATTTTTGTCCATACTATTAACTGGAATAGGCCTATATCAGAAGCTGGCCAAATTTGGTGGTGCAGGTACGCTAGTTCCCATTACAGGATTTGCTAATTCTATGGTGGCACCAGCCGTAGAATACAAAAAGGAAGGTCAGGTATTTGGTATTGGTTGTAAGGTTTTTATCATAGCTGGACCTGTCATACTATATGGTATATTTTCCTCCTGGCTGTTGGGACTGATTTATTATATTTTAAAGCAGGTTGGGCTTGTTTGAAGATAAATGGCAGGAGACTTGTATAATAGTTATAAAGGACTGGAGATGTAATAATGGCAGATAACAGCGGAACTAATAAAGAAAAAATCAAGGAAAAAGTAGAAAAGGGCTATAAATCAGCAGGAAAGCAGAGTATAGCTTTTAAAAATCCTCCCTATATTATTGCAGAGGCTTCCCTGGTAGGAAAAAAAGAAGGTGAGGGGCCTTTGGGCTCGCTATTTGATCAGGTTTTGGAAGACCCGATGATAGGCAAGGACAACTGGGAGGAAGCTGAGAGTGAGTTAATGAAGCTGACTGCCCAGAGAGTACTTATGAAGGCAGGTCTTAAAAATGCTAGTATACGCTATCTTATCGGAGGAGATCTATTGGGGCAATTAATAGCTACATCCTTTGGTATAGCTGAGCTTCAGATTCCTCTATTTGGTGTATATGGGGCATGTTCAACCATGGGAGAAGCTATGAGTATAGGAGCTATCCTTGTAGATGGAGGCTATGCTAAGAGGGTACTGTCAATAACTTCTAGTCATTTTGCAGGTGCTGAAAAGCAATTTAGATTTCCGCTGGATTATGGTAATCAGAGACCATATTCAGCTTCTTGGACAGTAACAGGGTCAGGCGCTGTAATAATTGCAGATCATAGTACTAAGAAGGAAGCTGGAGAAAAGGATATTGTTATAACAGGAATCACAACTGGAAAAATTGTAGATTATGGGATTAAGGATTCTATGAACATGGGAGCAGCCATGGCTCCTGCAGCTTTTGAAACCATTAAGCAAAACTTCGAAGATTTTGAAATAAAGCCTGATTACTATGACATGATTATTACAGGAGACTTAGGATATGTGGGAAAGAACATACTAATTGAGTTATTAAAGGAAAAAGGCTATGACATTGAGGAGCGTTATATGGACTGTGGTATAGAGATATTTGATCAGGATACCCAGGATACTCATGCAGGTGGGAGTGGTTGCGGATGCTCTGCTGTAACCTTTACCGCCTATGTAATTAAGCAGCTTAAGGAGGGGACATGGAAACGGGTTTTATTTGTACCGACCGGTGCCTTACTGTCACAGACATCCTTCAATGAGGGGAATACAGTACCTGGCATTGCCCATGCTGTTATGGTAGAAGCCCGTTAGGATACTGAATTAAGTTAGATGTATGATAAGTAATATTTAATAAAATGCAGAGAAAGGAGCCATTTTAATGGATTATATCATAGCTTTTCTGGTGGGAGGAGCCATATGTGCCCTAACTCAGATATTACTTGATAAGACAAAGCTGATGCCGGGAAGAGTAATGGTTATTCTGGTTTGCACTGGGGTAGTTCTAGGAGCTGTTGGCTTGTATGAACCCTTTGCTAAATGGGCTGGTGCTGGAGCCAGTGTTCCCTTAACCGGGTTTGGTAATGTATTGTTTCAAGGTATAAAAAAATCAGTTGATCAGGAAGGGTTTATAGGAATATTTAAAGGGGGCTTTACAGCCTCAGCAGTAGGAATATCTGCAGCCTTGATATTCGCCTATATTGCATCATGGATATTCAATCCAAAGATGAAGACATAATTACTATCTAATCACTTAGGCATAAGTGTATCCTAACTCTGAGACATATTATTATGAAGCTTTCTATAATTACCAGGTGTTATTGATAGATGCTTTTTAAAGAACCTTTGGTAGCTTTGTACGTTATTATAGCCTACCTTTTCAGCAATTTCATGTAGGGGTAATGATGATTTAGTAAGATAATCTTTGCTTTTTTCTATTCGGTAGCTATTTAAATAATCAGATAGGGTGATATCTGTTCTTACGCGGAAGATTTTACTTAGATATGAATAGCTTATGTTAAGATGGTCTGCCACATCAGTTATATTCATATCACGCATATAGTTATCCTCAAGATATTTTTTTGCCTGTTCGCAGTAATGGTTTTCCTTGTTATCATTGCTATCATAGAGCATACTGGCATGCTCGAGCAGTTTTTTTATAAAGTTGATTGTTTCAGTAAGTGTTTCATTTTCATTTAATGCCAGTAAAATATTGCGGTCAAAGGACTTACTAATATGAAATTCCTTATCCAGATCCATAATAATTCTATTACAGACATCCTTAGCCTGAGATGCATTGTGCATACTATGAAGTTTGCTTTCTAATTGCAGAATTAGGTTATCGATGTCCTTTTTATTATTTGATACAATGCATTGGACCATTGAGGTACTGATATTAAGAAATAGAAGATGTATATCATCTCTGTCTTTTACCATTTTAACTCTTTCGGCCCGGATTAATTCATTTTTCCAGTTAAAGAAGTATGCATTTTCAATTAAATCAACACAAATATTATACTGAGGAATGACTTCAGTAACATTATGAATATAATCACTGATGGCAAAATATGCATTATGGTGTGTTAGCTTTAGAACTGTATCGGTTAATACCTTTCTAGTTTGATTATTATCTGCTTGATCAATGTGATATAAGAGGACAAAATAATCATCTATTTTAGTCATTATACCCTTCATGGAAGATTGTAGGTAGGAGCGTAATAGCTCCTGTAAGCTCAAATTAAATAATCTAATATCTTCTAGTGATTTGTCGTTTTCAAAATCTAACTTAATAAAAAGTAATTCGCACAAACCATTACCATCACCATCGAATAGGTATGGATGATCAGATAAAAATTCATTTTGAGATTGGCTTAGTTCTAGAAAGTTTCTAAAATTAAAGGCTTTATTGATTTCTTCGAATCGCTTAAGATTTAGCTTGGCATTAGTATTAAAGGTGTTTATTTCAACGAAGACATGCTTCAGCATGTCTATTTCATCGTAGACATTTTCCTTTTGAAGGCTTTTTGTGTTTTCTGCGATATCAGAATATAGTGTGTTGATTGGTTGATAGAGCCTTCTTGCCATATAAGTGGATATAAATATTAGAAAGAACAATAATCCTACACATGCTAATATTACATAGCTACCAAGATACTTAGACTCCTGATAGGCTTCATCTATTTGATAGGATGTTACAGATGTTATACCAAAATCAAACGATTTGATAAAGTAAATTCGATTATTATGTTTGACATAATAAACATCATTTTCAATATGTTTTGCGTTCAGTTGCATAAGCACATCAGATTGAATAAATCCACAGAAGCCCTCTATTACTTGATTATTTGAGTCCAAAATAAAAAACTCTTCCTTATTTTTATTTAATTCATATGTAGAGATAATATCCTCATATAGACGATTCAGGCTTATATTGGCCATAAGATAAAAGCTGGGTCTTCCTTTTATAACCAGAGAGAGGACTAAATCGTTGTAGACGCTGAAGACATCATAATAATTATTGATTAAATCTTCATTGTTTAGTGTGTATCGAAGTGGAAGTTGCTGTATTCTGTAGATATCTACTTTATGATTTAGCCATTTTATATCATAAAACTCATCAAACACATAGCTACCTGATTTAGATGTATATATTTTACCTGTTGTTTCATCATAAAAATATACGGAGTGAAGAAGAGAGTATTTTTCAGTCATAGTTCTAAGCCGATTTGATATGTATAGTAAATCGGTGCTATATTCTTTGGATACGGTATAGGACCCGTATTTTGTTTCTGAGCTTTCAACAGCCAACTCCAGCTCAATGGCCTTGATACGTTGATTAATACTAGATGATATTTCAGTCATCTCAATAGATTTGTGCTGAAGGAATTTTTCCTCGGCTTGATTTGAGACCATCATATACCATAGAATTCCCAGGATAATGACTGGCAACATAACAAGAAAGATATTTGATATTATTATTTTATATAAATATCTTTGATAACCTATCCATCTTCTCTTTATCCTTGTTCTTTTGCTATTGCATCGTCCCATTTTAATCCCCCACACAAACCACATATCTACCTTAGCCTGCCTATGTATTATAGCATATATTTTGATATATCATCAAGAAGGTCGGTAAGTGTATGCTTCTCAGCTATAATAATAGCAATGTCGATTAATGTATGATATTTTTTAATAGTATCATATAGAAATGTACTCTTGATAATAACTGAATAATCACTTAGATTAGTCTATAGAAGATGTACTAATTCGGTAGAAATTATGATTTATATTTTTATAAACAATTAACTGATAGAAGCCTATTAGGAGGACACTTTGAAGAGGATAAAGATTATTATAGCTTTACTATTATTAACATCTATTTCACTGGCTGCTTGTGATAAGAGTAAGAGCAACAAAACATTGCAAAATAGCAAAACACCAGCTGTGGTAAATTCCGGCAATGCAATAAGTGATGTTGAGACCACCGGTGACTATCAGACAACATATGGAAGTAAGGTCTTTGATGATGTTAGCATAACAGTTGAGATATTTGATAGGAGTAATGCACCAGAAGGAAGCACTGTAATTAATAATAAATGGATAGACTATATAAATAGGGAAATGGGAAAGGTTGGTATTAACCTGTCATTTGTTGCTGTTCCGAGATCGGAGGAAGTGAGCAGTATGCAGCTTATGATGGCCTCCGGCACTGGTCCTGATATCATGCTATGTTATAGTTCCTCTATAGTAGAGGGCTATTATAAGGATGGTGGTATTTATAACTTAGCCCCATATGTAGACGGACAAGAACAAGCGTTGAATCTAAAGGAATATATAGGTGATGAATGCTTAAATATAGCCCGTAACTCGGAAAATGATCTATGGGCTATTCCGGCCAGGCGTTCTACTACTACAGCGTCAAACATATTTATTCGTAAGGATTGGCTAGATGATCTTGGGCTTGATATTCCCACTACTGTAGAAGAAATGTATGAGGTATTGTTAGCATTTAGAGAATATAATCCTGATGGAAGAAATGATGTAATAGCGTCTGGATTTAGTACATGCAAGAACTTAAGTGACCCACCAGGCCTATTATCATATGCGTTTTTAAATAGTGTTTTAGATGAGACGACATTTAAAATTAATTCAGGATCTGCAACGGATTTAATTTATACGGATTCTGGTTACGGAGAATATTTCAAATGGATTAATAAATTATATAATGAAGGTTTAATGGACCCGGAATATTATGTGGGTAATAATCAAACAATGAAAGAGGACTTTGTAAAGGGTAAGATAGGATGTTTTGAATTAAATGTTAACTATAATGTTGATAGCCTACGAGGAAGTCTTCTTAAGATACTTCAGGCCAACGATCCGGATGCAGATGTTATCAGTATTCCTCCCTTAAAGAATATTCATGATGGTAACATATATAACAATGGATATCCTATCCACGGTGCCTTTGTATTCATTCCAAAAACGTGTAAAAATGTTGAAGCAGCCATAACTTATCTTGATTGGTTATCTACTGAACAGGGTGGCTTCACCCTATTTCATGGTATAGAGGGTGAACACTTTTCATATGATGAAGAGGGGATACCGCGGATAATTGACGATGAGTATAACTCAATAGATAAGGATTGGATTAGGCATGATTTGTTCCTAGTCGGTAATCAAGGTTATTATAGGACTGAGGAGGAGTTTGAAAAGACTACAGCCTATGAGGCCCCTGGCTACGAGAATTATGTTGTTAATAATTATAAAAATGCTTCTACTGGTATTATCAGAAGTGATTCAACATTTACATCACCTACTTATATGGAACGAAATACGGAGATTAGCATAATAAGAAACCAGTACTTTATACAATTGGTAACTTGTGATCCTGAGGACTATGATAGATTGCTACAGGAGTTCAAGGAAAAGCTAAAAGGCGTGGGTTATGATCAAATAATACTAGAGCGATCAGAGTTTTATAGATAGTAAAGGAGGTACTTGTGAATATCGAAAGATTATTTTGTGAGATAGATGATTATATACAATGTGAACACAAAAACCTAGATTATGGTACTTCGACTCCCTTTCATAGCCATGACGGATATGAGCTATTGTTATTACTGGATGGAGATATAAATTACTATACTGAAGCAGAAGGATTGCATCTAAAGTATGGTAATCTGGTATGCATAAGACCCTATGATTTCCATCGAAGGGAAGTGTTAAATGGTGAAAACTATAAGAGAATAGTTATTCATGTAAGAAAATCAGTATTAGAAAGGCTATCTAGTGATAAAACAGATGTAACAGAATGCTTCTATAGAGTGCCAGCGGGTAAAATAAATGTACTAAAGCTTGATGAATATGAAATAATTGAATACTCCATGCTTGCTAAGCGACTAAGCCAGGAGTTATCCTCCAGTGAATATGGGAGTGATATCTTAGCAGAGACATATTTAAAGCAAATTCTAGTTATGGTTAATTCACATTCAAAGAAGAGCAGAAAAGTTAGAGTTAATAATATAATGCCCCCCTTAGTTGCAGATACCATATCCTTTATAGATCGAAATATTACTGAGAGGTTCAGTCTGGATGACATAGCTGACCACTTAAATTATAATGGTACATACATTAGTAGATATTTTAAGAGAATAACAGGGGTTACAATACAACAATATATTATTAACAAAAGAATCTCTTTGGCAAAAAAATATCTTAATGAGGGGCTTCCTCCATGTGATGCATGTTTTATGTCAGGCTTTAATGACTATTCTAATTTCTCAAGAACATTTACCAAATTTGTTGGTCGCTCACCAATTAAATACCAGTCCAGTTAGATTGTAGTGATTTTATATGTATACTGCCTATATTTATGTAGGCAGTATTTTTGTTTTTGTTTATATTGCACATAAACTGGTCGTATTTCGCAATGCAAATGTCAAGATAAGCTTAGTACATACTTAGCCCTATAGATTATACTAAAAGTAATTTATACTAATAAAATTGCTAGATTGTAGTTTACGATTATTTGAGGAGGAGAGATGGATAAAATAGTTAAAATTAGGCATCGAGGTTCTTCGCATACCTTGAAGAGAATGTGGCGCTATAAGTGGCTCTATATAATGCTAATACCTGTTATCGCTTATTATGTTGTCTTTAAGTATATACCAATGTATGGGATAACAATAGCATTTAAAGATTATAACATGTTTAAGGGAGTATTTGAAAGTCCTTGGGTTGGAACGGATATATTTGCCAAGATTTTTAAGAGTAAGAACTTTTGGCTATCAATAAGAAACACCTTAACATTGAACTTGACTACTTTGGCGGTTGAGTTTCCTTTAACCATAATAGTGGCATTGATGCTCAATGAAATTAGAAAGCTTCGCTTTAAAAAAATAACTCAGTCTATTTTATATTTACCTCACTTTGTCTCCTGGGTTGTAGTTGCAGGAATAGCAACAAACTTGTTTACTATGCAAGGTGGAACTATTAATAACATACTTAATGGTTTTGGAATAAGTTCGATTCCCTTTCTAAGTGATAATAATTGGTGGGTTTTTACCTATGTCATATGTAATGTATGGAAGAATATAGGATGGGGGACCATTATATACTTGGCAGCCTTAACTAGCGTGGATGAAAGTCTTTATGAGGCGGCGTATTTGGATGGAGCCTCAAAATTTCAAAGACTAGTATATGTTACCCTACCTTGTATAAAGCCTGTAATAGTTACTATGTTGATTTTATCATTATCTAGGATGATGTCTATAGGATTAGATGCCCCCCTGTTACTTGGAAATAAAAAGGTTATTGGGGTGTCCGAGGTTATTAGTACATATGTATATAGATTAGGTATAGAAAGTGCAAAGTATAGTGAATCAACTGCTATTGGTTTATTTCAATCTGTTACGAATATCATCATATTATTTGTTGCTGATAGATTTGCAAAGCTAATAGGTGAGGATGGCATTTTATAAGGAGGTATAGAAATGTCTGTTAGAAGAATAAGAAAGAAGAAAAAACTGACAATTGGTTCAGTGATATTATATTTACTCATAATTCTACTGGCTTTTATTTGTCTTTATCCTTTTTTAAATGTATTGTCATATTCCCTAAGTGGGTATAATGCCGTTTTATCCGGAAGGGTTACATTTTACCCTATAGATTTAGACTTTGGTGCTTATAAAGAAATTCTAGCTAGATCCCAGATATGGCTTTCTATGAGAACTACTGTGTTAATTACCCTTATGGGTACGGCCACTAGCTTATTTCTTACCACCTTGGCAGCCTATGCCCTATCAAGAAAAGACCTTCCCGGTAAAAAGTTTATATCGGGAATGATTCTCTTCACTATGTATTTTAGTGGGGGTATGATACCAACATTTATGGTGGTTAGAGGAGTAGGCTTGTATGATACTCTGGGTGCTTTGTTTATACCTCAAGCAATCAGTGTATTTAACTTTATCATTATGAGGACCTTCTTTAGGGAGATGCCTGAGAGCTTAGAGGAGGCAGCTAAGATTGACGGGGCTTCTGATTTACAGGTTCTTACTAGAATAATACTTCCATTATCATTAGCTATAATTGCAACAATGGGATTGTTTTATGCAGTAGGATATTGGAATTCTTACTTTGATGCTTTGCTATATATTCAAAATCCTGACAAATTCACTCTGCAATTAAGATTGAGAAGTTTGCTATTTGGTGAAGAGCTAAATAATTCAGCAGCCAGCCTTGAAGGTGGAGGTACTCAGGTAATGACACAATCATTAAAGATGGCCACCGTGGCAGTGTCTACAATTCCAATACTAATAGTATACCCTTGGTTACAAAAATACTTTGTCAAGGGTGTTATGCTAGGTTCTATAAAAGGATAGGCTGAGGCAATATTTACAATTAACAATATATTGCAGTTATGAGGAAGAGAAAAATAATAAGATGAAAGAGAGGAAAGTTTATGAAAAAGAGATTCTTTGCACTTCTGCTGGTTATAAGTATGGTATTGCTTATGTTTAGCGGATGTGGGAAAAAAGATCAAGCTGACAGCGGGGATACGAAAAAAACAACATCGGATAAAAGTGCTGATAAAGATACGGGAGATAAAAAGGAAACGGGCAGCTCTGATACCAGTGATAGCTCAACTGCAAGCAAATATCAAACAACCTATGGCTCCAAGATGTTTGATAATGTGAAGATTAAGGTACAGCTATTTGACCGTAGTAATGCACCTGAGGGGTCTACTATCACAGAGAATAGATGGACTGAGTATGCAAAAGAGCAGATGAAGAAAGTTGGTATAGAACTTGAATTTGTTCCTGTGCCAAGATGGGATGAGATACCTAAGATGCAGTCTATGATGGCCTCCCAAACAGCACCGGATATCACACTTACCTATACTATGTCTCATGTAGAGCAGTATTTTAAGGATGGCGGAGTCTGGGATTTGTCAGAATTTATTGATGGGCCAGACCAAGCCCTAAATATGAAAGCCTACCTTGGTGAGGATGTAATAAATATCGGCAGGACATCAAAAGACGAATTGTATGGTATTGTTGCTAAAAGAGCAACGACCGCCAAATCCAATCTCTTCCTTCGTAAGGACTGGATGGACAAATTAAATCTAGAAGTTCCTACAACACCGGATGAGCTTTATGATGTAATCTATAAAATGAAGTATGAGAATCCGGATGCTAGAAACACAACTCTTGGTGCTATAGTATGGAATGCATGGAATCTAAAAGCAGCATTTTCAGAGCTAGTAGGTGACCCGAAGGAGGTTGCAATATCTTTAGGGGATGATGCCTTTGGTGATTACTATGATCCTGGCAATAGAGAGTATTATAGATTCATGAATAAATTGTATAATGCAGGACTTCTAAATCAAGAGTACTACACTATGGCAGAAGATGATTTCAAGGGTTATGTTGTCACTGGAGATGTTGCATTTTTTGAAGGTAGTGTAAACTTTGCGGTGGATGTTCTAAGAGGCTCCTTATTAAAGACATTACAAGAAAATGTACCAGGAGCAGATATTGTCTCCATACCTCCACTTAAGAATGTTAATGATGGTAAGCAATATAGTGCAGCATATGCGGCAGCAGGTATTATGTCATTTTGTCCGCTTACAGCAAGTGAAGAAGTAGTAGAAGCTTGTATGACATATCTTGATTGGATGTGTACTGAAGAGGGTGGGTTTGTATTCTATCATGGCTTTGAAGGAGAGCATTATGAATTCGATGAAAACGGAACGCCCAAGGTTCTCGATGCTACATACAATGCGCAGGATAAAGACTGGATCCGTACAGATATCTTCCTAGTAGGAAATCAAGGCTACTTTATGACTGTTGATGACTTTAATGCTTGTACATCCTTGGAGGCTCCTGGATATGAGCAGCATGTAGTTGACAACTATGAGAATGCCTTAACAGGAATAATAATCAGTGATCAGACCTATACATCACCATCAACACCTGACCTAATCACAGATATAGGTATTGTGAGAGATGAATATACTGTATCGGTAGTAACCTGTCCGGAAAGTGCATTTGATGCTACATATGATGAATATATGAAAGAATTAGAAGCAGTTGGAATTAAGACCATCATAGAAGAACGCACAGCACACTTTAATGAAATGTATAACTAAATAAAATAAAAGGCGTGTACCTTCAAATTAATGAAGGGCACGCCTTATTATTAATGTAATAAGAGTTCATCTTATTTTATGGTAATCTGTAAGTTTTATGGGAAGGTCCAGAAGGAATTGAAGTCTTCATCATCCAACTCATCATATTCACTTCCGCCATCATAAGGAGGTGCATATGGTGGTTCATCTTCATAGTATATCCCTGAATGCACACTACATTTTTCCTTTGGAAGTAGGTGGGGAGTATCATCTGTTACTCCTGTTTCTGTTTTATCCAGATAGACTGCTTCTTTATGGCTTCCAATAGGGCAGAACTCTGTAGCGAGAGCTGCTGACTCTGTACAGATTGTTGCTTTCACGTGAACGTCACACTTTTCTATCGGCTCAGTACCCTTGGCAAAGTATTCGATTCTTGTTGTATCTCCGCCGATGTAATGATTGCATAAGCCATCTACGGCTAGCTTGCCTGATTTGGTACAGATTTTTGCGGATACTATGGAATTGGGCATGGTGAAGGTCTTCTTCTCAAGTCCCTTTTCTATATGGATTCTTTCCATAATAGTACGCCATATTACACGGTTATAGCTACGCTCTGTCTGCGACCTGTTGTTATCGAAGCCGGCCCAGATAGTTGCAGTATAATAAGGAGTATATCCTGAGAACCACAAATCATTATAATCTGAGGTGGATCCTGTCTTACCAGCCACTGGCATATCAATTTCCTTAAGCTTTAATGCTTTACCGGTACCTATAGTTACTACATCTTCCATAGCGTTTGTAAGTAGCCATGCTGTGGATTCCTTAACTACCTGCTCCTTGACGGGCTCATTTTCTAGTATCACTCTGCCATTAGCATCAAGTATCTTAGTATAGAATACTGGTTTAATATAGATACCCCTATTAGCTAAAGTAGCAAAAGCAGCTGTTAATTCTAGGTTAGTTACACCGTCAGTTAGACCTCCTAAGGCCATGGGATAGTTAATATCTGATACAACCCTACCATCAGGCTCTGTTCTTGATTCAACCAGGGTGGTAAATCCCAGTTTTCTTAGGTAGTCATAGCCAACCTTAGGGGTTACATCAGCAAGAGTCTTTACGGTCACTATATTCATTGAGTCATAGATACCCTTTCGTATGGTAGATAATCCCTCGTACTTTTTGCTGGATCTCCAGTTGCTCACCTCTGTTTCTGTATCGGGATAGTAGTAAGGGCCTGTATCATCTTGAACGCTGGCCAGTGTAAGTCCTGCGCTATCAAGTGCGGGCAAATAAGTAGATAAAATCTTAAATGTTGAGCCGGGCTGTCTTTTTGTATAAGTAGCCCTATTTAAGGTTCTGTTACCTGTTTTCTCACCACGACCGCCCATTATAGCCAGTACATGGCCGGTATATTGATCCATAACCACAAAGGATACTTGAGGTTGTATAGTCATTTCGATCTTCTCGCCTAAGATTATATCGCCTTCATCAAGCTTAGACTTCTTAAATTCATCTATCTTATTTTGCATATCTGCCTTATCTATGAATAAGAGAGAGAATTTACTGCCCTTATCGTCTACATATAAATTATCAGGATCTGAGTAATCCTTATAATATTCTAAAAGATCTTTACCATGATAATGAATGGTGGTTTTATCTTTATCATTCTTTTGTATAGAAAGAGCGTAGGTCAATTCCCAGAAGGATATACCCATCTCAGGAAAGAAGGATTCATCTGAGAATACATCATCCACTATTCTCTGTATAGTAGGATCCTGTGTGGTGATTATTCTTAATCCGCCACTATATATTAGGTCAAGGGCTTGGGATTGTGTATAGCCCAACTTCTCTTGTAGGTCCTTCATTACCTGTTCGATTAACTCATCAATAAAATAGCTATAATAGGAGTTGGAAGCATACTCCTCATTTACTGTACTAATTCTTGAATAAACATCATCTGCCATGGCTTGATCATATTCTGCTTGGCTACAATGGCCAAGCTCAAGCATCTTCCTAAGGACATCATTCTTACGTGCTTCATTCCTATCAGGATTAGTGATGGGGTTGTGATAAGCGGGAAGCTGGACTATAGCTGCTAGCACAGCAGCTTCAGATAGGGTTAGCTCCCAAACATTTTTATTGAAGTATCTCTTAGATGCCATCTGAACACCGTAAGTACCTGAACCTAGATTAATAGTGTTTAGATAATATTCAAGTATAAGTTCCTTATCCATTTTATCTTCTATCTGAATGGCAAGGTATTGCTCTTGAATTTTTCGTTCTAAGCGGTCTACAAAACTTTGCTCTCTTCCACCATCAAATATCTGATTCTTTAGCAATTGCTGTGTGATAGTACTGGCACCCTGATCAAATTCTCCGCCCTTGACGCCAAGTACAAATGCACGGAATATTCCTCTTACATCGATACCGTCATGATCGTAAAACCTTTCATCCTCAATACTAATAAAAGCATTGCGTACTAATTTAGGAATTTGGCTTAATTCAATATACTCTCGATTGGAATGGGCACCAACTAAGTGCTCAATAACATTACCTTCACTATCATAGACATAAGTGGTAAATCCCTTTGGAACCACATCGATTTGTGAAATATTGGGGGCGCTGTCAGCTAATCCCTTAACATATCCAAGTCCGGCATTTACACAGATAATAGCTACTATAACAGCTAAAGTAATTAAAAAACGAAAAAGTGTAATTCTAAACTTGGATGTAAGACGTCTGGATGTTGATTTTATATATTGTTGTTTTTGTTCTATACCTTTTTTACTATAATTCATAATTCCCTCCAATGTGCATAAGCATTATGCATGGACTGTAACGATAACTAGAGTATATCAAATTATAAAGATTAAATAAAGTATAATTTCAACCATGGCAAATAAAGACAAAAAAGGGACTAATTGGTAATAAAAATTAAATAATACTTAAAAATATTTTAATATTTCCTTAAAATGGCAACAATATGTAGAGAAATTTGCATGTTTTATATACACATTTTGTGGTGCTGTCGAAAAATAAGGAACAAGAAATAATGATGCGTTAATATTTGCTTTATTTACCAAATTATTTAATATATAATAGTATTTGTCAGGTGTTTAGGGTATTAACATTATTTCGGGGGTAATAGTATGAAAAAAAAGGAATTACTGTTTGAGAACGAAGTGACTTTGGAAGATGACAGAATAATGAGACTAGAGTATAATCTGACAGTAAATTTTAATGCAGAAAATGGGGAACCTTATTATGGAATTCAAATTATCAAGCATACGGACGATAATTTGGAAATAGAAGAGGTTGGGGGCCTCTCCTATTCTAAGGATAAGGTAAAATCAATTATCAAGTTACTGTTTCATCATGTTGTGACACCAATTTCTATGGTAGAAATTATTGACGACATAATTACATTAGAAGCACTATAATCAAATCATTAAAAAAGGTGTACTTTTCCATTAATAATTGCAAAGTATGCCTTTTTTATTTCTATAGGTGATAGAGAGCCGTTTGAAAGGTCGGCCAGCCTATTGCTAAAGCTTTTAACCTTATCCACGGGAATGATAAGGTCCAAGGTGACAGAGTCGGTATATTCAGATGAAATCAAGGGAAGATTTTCTTGTCCTATATAATATTGTAGCTTACCAATCAGATTATAATCACTAATAAGCTGGACATGGATACCGGGTTCCTTCTTTATTATAATACTCTGATTAAGTCCTTCTACCGTAGCAGATTGATATGCCTTAACCAGTCCGCCTGTACCCAGTAGAGTACCTCCAAAGTACCTGGTAACAACAACCACTATATTAGTCAGCTCCTTAGCTAACAGTACATCAAGCATAGGCTTACCTGCTGTTTGGCTAGGCTCGCCATCATCAGAGTATCTCATTGTTTTATTGTTTGTACCAATTATATAGGCATAGCAATTATGAGTAGCGTCCCAGTATTTCTTCTTTAAGTCGTCTATAAATGATAGAGCATCCTCTTCTGTATCTGCTAGGCTGACAGTGGCAATAAATCTGGACTTTTTCATAACTATTTCACCTATTCCACCTCTGTGTATAGTGTAATAAGGTTCTAAGTTCTGTTCCATATAGCATACCTCCATCATTGAAATTTCTACATGCTTCATTATAACAATAGGATCGGGGGGAATCAAGCAATAGTTAGTAAACGTATGTTTGCATTTTGCTTGGTCTATGGTATACTACTAATATTAGGAGGTGCTATCATGGATTTATTTGACTACATGAGAGATAAGAAGATGAAAAAAGAATCTCCCTTAGCCTCAAGACTTCGCCCTCTGACCTTGGAGGAGGTAGTAGGGCAGAAGCATATAATAGGTAAAGATAAGCTACTTTATCGAGCTATTAAGGCAGATAAAATTAGTTCAGTTATATTTTATGGTCCTCCTGGAACAGGTAAAACCACTTTAGCTAGAGTCATTGCCAATAGCACAAGCTCATTGTTTACACAGATTAATGCAACCGCTTCAGGAAAGAAGGATATGGAGGCTATCATAGCTGAGGCTAAGAATAATCTAGGTATGTACGGGAAAAAAACCATAATGTTCATAGATGAGATACACAGATTTAATAAGAGTCAGCAGGATTACCTTCTGCCCTTTGTGGAGGATGGAACTATAGTATTAATAGGTGCTACCACAGAAAATCCATATTTTGAGGTGAATTCAGCCTTAATATCTAGATCAATTATCTTTGAGCTTAAGCCTTTGGATAAGGAAGATATAAAGATACTTTTATTAAGGGCTGTTTCTGATGAAGAGCGGGGGCTAGGAGCCTATAAGCCTAAGCTTCATGAGGATGCATTAGAATTTCTTGCTGATGTAGCCAATGGGGATGCAAGATCAGCGCTAAATGCCATAGAGTTAGGAGTTCTTACAACAGAGCGATCAGAGGACGGTTTTATCCATATTACTATAGAGGTTGCATCGGAATGTATACAGAAGAGAGCCTTAAAATATGATAAGGACGGGGACAATCATTATGACACCATCTCTGCATTTATAAAGAGCATGAGAGGATCAGATCCTGATGCGGCTGTATATTATCTTGCACGTATGCTTTATGCAGGAGAGGAAGTTGCTTTTATAGCAAGAAGAATTATGATATGTGCTGCTGAGGATGTGGGAAATGCAGATCCAAATGCACTTGTGGTCGCTGTTAATGCTTCCTTGGCAGTAGAGCGTCTTGGTATGCCTGAGGCCCAGATAGTATTATCTCAGGCTGCAACATATGTGGCTTGTGCACCAAAAAGTAATTCTGCTGTCAGTGCAATTAGTGCGGCTATGAAGGTAGTTGAATCAGAAAAAACAGCAGCCATTCCTCCCTACCTACAGGATGCTCATTATAAGGGGGCTGAAAAGCTCGGACATGGTATAGGATACAAGTATGCACATGATTATCAGAACAATTATGTTGAGCAACAGTATCTACCTGATGAGATAAAGGATTATGTATTCTATAAACCATCAGATAATGGTTATGAAAGGACTATTAAGGAGTACTTTAAGAAGATAAAAGACTCTGGTTCAGAATAAATGAGGCTGCCTCAGAAAATTATGGGAGTGTATATATTCCATCACACACTGATTAGAAGTACAGTGTGCTATGGAACATATACACTCCCTTTTAACTTTGCGACAGCACCCTCAGTAATGTTTTTAACGGTTTCTTTTATCTTCTTACTTACCTGCCTCATCATCAATCTCTTCTGATTTGTTGTATTCAGACTTTTTGTGGACATATTTATACACCGCTAGAAAACAATAAATAATAATGGGTATAATAATTGCTAAAAATATACTTGCCATAAATAGTTCTGGGTATTCATCAGAAAAGAAGACGCCTATTATAAAGGATATGACATATAGTGACAGTATGGCAATAATGCCAATAATAGCACCTATTCTTTTTGCTTTTGAATGCTTCATAATTATATCCTCTCTTAATTCGTTATGCTAGCTACCATCTAGTGCTAGCAGTATACTAATGATTATTTTCGGTCTTAATATCCAAATTATATCACCATATAATTAATAATACAATAAATGAGTTATTCTTTCAGAAGATTGAATGTTAATAAGTATACCATATTCTTTAATTTACTAAAGATTGACAAAAATATCTAAAAAAAATCAGATATAATTGATTTGATTAGGTGATTGTACGAAAATTGACCGCTTTTTATTGCCTATAGTAGTAAATAATGATAATATAAATACATAGAATGCTTCAAATAAAAGCAAAATTCTATAATTGATTAATCTGTATAAAGATAATTCAGTAGAGTTTAAACAAGAAAAGA
>JAAYPG010000114.1 GCA_012519905.1 Clostridiales bacterium
AACAGGAGGGGAAAGATTTAAATGAATTGGTTATTAATTATAGTTTTAGGAATAATTATTTTGAACGCTTTGATAGGCCGTAAGGTTGGCTTTATTAAGATAGTTTTTTCTATATTTTCTTTTATAATAGCGTTAATATTAACGGTATGGATAAGTCCTACTGTAAATGGTATGTTAAAGAATAATGAGACTTTCTATGAGAAGACATCTCAGAAGGTAGAAGACATGCTATTCAAGGAGCAGGTAGAGACTGGAGAAGGGGATGATATTATAGAAGGATTGCCCTTGCCAAAGTCTATTAAGGAATCTCTACAGGAGAATAAGGAAAAGCAGGAAGCAAACATAAAATCATATATAGTATCTCATGTTAGCGGGATAGTGATTAATGCTTTAGCCTTTGTTCTTACATTTATTGCAGTGTTTGTTGGACTCTGGGTTATAAGCATAGCGCTTAATATAATAAGTAAGCTTCCTATATTAAATCAAATTAATAAGATGGCAGGCTTTTTGGTTGGAGGCCTTCAGGGAGTAATTATAGTATGGATATTATTTATCGTCATAACTGTATTTAGCGGCAGTGAATTGGGAAGGACTGCCTTTCAACAGATTGAAAGTAGCGAGATACTAAGCTTTATATATGATAAGAACTTTCTTTTAAATATTGTTTTAAATGCGGTAAAAATGTTTTAAGCTAAGGAGAATAAATATGAATGAGGTTTTAAGTAAAATACAGATGATGGGTATTGTACCTGTAATTAAGTTAGACCATGCTAAGGATGCAGTTCCCTTGGCGAAAGCCTTATGTGATGGTGGGCTTCCCTGCGCAGAGGTAACATTTCGAACAGTAGCAGCCGAGGAATCGATTCGACTTATGAGGGAAGCATTTCCCGATATGCTTATAGGAGCTGGAACAGTACTGACGACTGAGCAGGTGGATTTAGCTGTAAAAGCTGGCGCGAGCTTTATCGTTAGCCCTGGTTTAAATCCCAAGGTGGTAAACTATTGCGTAGAGAGAGGTATACCTATTACACCAGGATGCTCAACCCCCAGTGATATAGAAGCAGCAATCGAGCTGGGACTTGATGTGGTTAAGTTCTTTCCAGCAGAGGCAGCAGGTGGACTAGCTATGATTAAAGCCATGGCAGCTCCATATGTTAATATGAAGTTTATGCCTACCGGTGGCATTAATGCGTCTAACCTAATATCCTATCTTGATTTTCCTAAGATTATTGCTTGTGGCGGAAGCTGGATGGTTAAAGATGATTTGGTTAAGGCGGGTGACTTTGTTAAGATCACAGAGCTTACTAAGGAAGCAGTTACTATGATGTTAGGCTTTAAGCTTAGCTATGTCGGAATAAATATGGATGATGAAAAGCAGGCAGAACAGGTAGCGGATTCCTTTGACAAGATGTTTGGATTCGAAAAAACGGTTGGTACTAGCTCTATATTTGCAGGGAGTTCAATAGAGCTTATGAAGAAACCTTATATAGGAGAGAGAGGACATATTGCAGTACAGACAAACTTTATAGAAAGAGCAGTATACCATCTTATGAAGCAGGGTTATACATTTAATGAGGAAAGCAAGAGATTTGATAATAAGGGTAATTTGCAAGCGGTATACTTCAATCAAGAGCTAGGAGGTTTTGCTATACAATTGGTGCAAAAATGATCAAATTTAAAATGGTAGAAATTGTACAAAAAATTAATACAATTTATGCTTGACAAAGGACTAGCATCTATAGTAGAATACTCCTTGCCCCGTTGAACGGGGTAACCGCAAAAAAGATTATTTTTAACAAGAAATAAAAAATAAAAAATAATTTAAAAAAGTGGTTGACAGAGCTAAACAAGTGTGATAGTATTATATCTTGTCGGCACCAAACACCGAGCCGGCGAAAAAACATTAGAACAGCATGTTATAGCAAGAAAAGCACCTTGATAATTGAACAGTGAAACAACCCTGAAAATTCTAAAAAACTGAAGTCTTCACACATGGGACTTCAAAATAGATTTTCAAGAAACGAACAGTAT
>JAAYPG010000115.1 GCA_012519905.1 Clostridiales bacterium
CTCAGCTACTAAATCGCCCAAATTCTCATCTATTACATAATCTACATTTTCTAATAAATCTGCTATGTTATCTTCTGAGGTCTCATCATTAAAATACCTCGTCTTTGTTAGAAAAAAGTGTGTGTGCAAATAGCTCTGCTCAACTTTATTCTTAGGTCTGGGAGCACTTATCTTAATTCCAAGATCCATCTCCTTTGCCCAAAACATCACCATATAATCAAATATATATGAATATCCACGGGATGCCTTTATTATTTTTATCTGCTCATGACTTAGTTCTACCTTCAATCCTTTTTCGAGAAATTCAAGATAACTTAATCCTAGATAATTAAATGTAATCTGACTCTGTTCAAATAAAGTTTTGCATTGCATATTCTCTGTTTCAGCCTTAAGCATATCAATACTTCTCTTTATCATAAGGTCATAGTAAGACGTTATTCTATCCAACTCCTCTGTAGATAGCAGCTCTTCAACTTCAGTACTGTAGCGTTTTAAGATAACATATAGAAAATATAACTTATCAAATAACTCATCGTAATAGTTGTTCATATTACAATGCAAATTGCTGAAAACAGCTTTTAATTCATCCTTGATTCTCTTGTTAACCAACTCATCCATAATACGACCCCTTTAATCTATATCCACTACAAACTGTGTAATCAGCTTCCCCTCATCATCTGTTACAATTAGCATCCATATACCCGCACACATCTTATCCCTATTCATGAAGCTTATATACCCGTCCTCATCCTTATCTGCTTGGTATATGTAATGTTGCCCCACATTTTGCCAGGTATGAACAAGCTGCTTGCTATCATCAATGTTCTCTTTCTTTGTTACCAGTTGAATTATCCCCTTATCAAATATTACCTTGCTCTCTGCCTTAACATCGGAATAATCCCTTTTTAAGATGGGATATTCCATTATGCTGTGATGATTAAAAACATAAGTCGTTGATGAAATAAGTAAACCATATTTGTCAAGTATGACCACATTAAAATACTCTTTATCAACCAGCATCTCGTAAATAAATTCTATTTTATAGCTTGACTCACCTTTTATATATTCAAGGGAGTATTTTTTTTCAGGGAAAAAAATCATTATATTTATTAGATCATCATCTAATCCTTTAACATTAAAGTCTAGCATTACTTTAACAATGTTATTTCCCATGCATAGTATTGAAGGATCATACTCAATCTTATACTTTCCACTAAGCATTGAGGTTCTTTCAAAGACTCTTCGTAATCCTGCTGCTTCAATAATATCCACATTATTAATCTGATGGACAACTCTCATAGCCGTCTCCTCTCTTACCGGATCTACTTATATATAGTAAAAATATCCCCAAAATCACTATCATAGCGCTTAGTATCAACACATCCTGTATCTGAAAAATTCTTATACCATATATTGCACTTTCCCAAATCTTACTTATATACTTTAATGGTGAAACTACTGAAAGTTTTCTTAATAAGTCCGGACTTTTTTCTAAAGGATAGAATATTCCCGAAATACCCATTAGTACAAAGTATATTGCTTGTGATAATCCTAGTGCAGCATTTTGAGTTTTTATTTTCAAGCCTAAGAGTGATGAAATTAGCATAAATATAGATACAGTATAAATAAAACTAATCAACATAAATCCCCAATGGATATCTAAGTTCACCTTCATCATAATTTTCCCTACTAATATAACAATAAAGGTTTGAAGTACTAAGATAAATATCCGACTTAGGAAAAAGCTTAATATTAATTGCATTACACTACCTTTCTCCTTGATAAATCTCATTAATCCACTTTCATTATATTGAGCTAGTCTATATGGAATTGAAAATACAATGCTCTGCATCAAAAATAATGAGATAAATCCAGGTAACAAAAATTCAGATATGGCGGAATCTCCAATAAAAATCCCAAGGACAATAATCAAAATCACAGGAAAACACCAATCCCAAAACATCAGCTGCGGCATACGCAGGTCTGCTTTAAGAAAATTAAAGATTACTTTTTTCATACCTGGACACTCCCTTCTAAATACTCAAGCATTTTATCTTCATTTAACTCTAAAAAATTATCAGGTAAATCACTTATACTTATTTTGTTTAAAGTTTTATTAAATAGAAAGCAAATTTCATCAGCGTAATTAATTGCTTCTGTTATATGGTGGGTAATTGCTATTACTATTTTGCTTTCAGCAGCCCTTTTCTTTAGAATGCTATAATAAAACTTTCTCCCAACGGGATCCAAGGCACTATCAGCCTCATCATACAAATATACTTCATCATTCTTTAAGCCTGTTATGGCTAAGTATAGCTTTTGCTTTTCTCCCCCTGAAAGCTTCTTTGCCACCTTCTTTTGGATCTCTTCCAGTTCATAGTACTGTATTATTTCTTCAGTCTTTAGACTTGTTCCTAGCAGATAGAGAAAGCATTCAATATTTTCTTTCACAGTCATATCATCAAAATATACAGGGTTTTGTTGATGGACTGATATACTTGGACTTACTTTTATGGAACCTTCATAATCCTTATACTCATTACTAATAAGTTTAAATAAGGTACTTTTGCCTGCTCCATTTCGGGCTATTAGTATATAAACTTTTCCTTTTTGAAACTCATAATTAACACTTTGAAAGATAATATGATCTTTATATGAAAAATTCATATTCCTTATTACTAAACCGTTATCATTCATAAGTAACTAATCATCTCCTCTTGCTCTGTTTAAACGTATTATATAATTGAATTTTATGAATAAACCATTTGCTTCATAAATTCACGTCTTGTATTCAGAATTGTAGTTCTCATAATAATTTCATACGATTCTGATGTCATTTGCTAACATTTGCATAAAGCTGAACCATATTATGATAATCGTCTAGTCCCTAACACCACCTGTTAATAAGATTACAGGACCATCCTAGCTTCAAATATGAACAATTAACAGTTATGACTTAATTTTTATCGGTTATGATTATTTTTTTTAACAATTTTACAATTAAGCTTAAATAAATTTGTATTTTGATGATTTTATTTTTTATTCTAAATATATAGTATTATAGGATTTAAGGAGGTAGAGAAATGAAGCATGAAATTAATAATAAAATTGAAGTTTATGAAAGCATAGCTATAAAAGTTCTACATTATTTTATTAAGGACAAAGAAATAACCTCCATAGATTATCTAAAATGTAAGTTGGGCTTAGAAACCTTACTTATTAATATTTCAAAATTATTTGTCATCTATTTATTATCATTTTCTTTCAATATCCTTTGGCCAACCATGGTATTTCATTTCTTTCATATGGTTGTACGATTAAAAGGTTATGGAGCCCATTGTAAATCTAGCTTTATATGTACCTGTGTTAGTAGCATTATATTTGTCGCAGTTCCTTATATTATTGTAAACCACTACCAGTTCAGTAATGTAGTATTGTTATTTCTATATGTAAGTGGATTTTTAATATTATACAGGTACGCATCTATTGGAACTGCTAAGAATTTGGTTCATAAAGAAAGACAAGCTACTTTAAAGAAAATGACACTTATTAGTTACCTACTATCTGGTATAGTTTCCATGTTTATTAAATCAGAAATTTACTTAAATTTAATTGTTATTGGATTATTTTCAGCATGTGTTTTAACACTACCAATACTTACAAAATCAAATAAAACAAGAAATATTGTATTTTAAATTAATAAATAGTAACTTATCAACCAACTAAATAATTTAAACTAAAAGGAGTTGAACAGTATGGGAAAAAAAGCAGAAACATCAAAAGAAAAGATTGAGGCAAAAGCATTAGAGTTCTTAAGTAAGTTTGGAGAGTTAACCCTAAACAATTGCTGTTTACTAATGATGTATGAACCAAAGATTCCAGAGAAGTTAATGGAAAATAATAAAACTAAGAATGAGGACCACCAGTTTTAACTGGTGGTCCTCATTCTATAATAAGTATTGCCTTTTTGGAATAATTTTGATAATATATCCATAAGTTGATAAGTCGGCTTCTTTATGCAATATAGAGAAAGAGATGATAAAGTGATAATTTTTTTAGTATTTCTTCAGTTTTTATTTTCATATATATCCACCAAAATAATAAGTCAAGACTTCAAGTTAAGTTTTAAGGAATTATTGTATGTCTTGATTACTGGAAGTTTTCTTGGCTTTACATACAATTATATTAATATTATTACAGTATTATTTTTATATATTTTTCTAATATTTTTATGGAGAAACAAGTCCAATATATATGAAGTCTTAATATATTGCTCGTTAGGAATGATTATTAGTGTATTAAGCGATCACATCTCCTCCTTTTTTAGATATGCGATATTTGGTAACAAGAGCTCATCCTTTAAGCAACTACTTGTATTACATATGCCAATGTATTATATAATTGGCTTAATTCTTAGCTCTTTAGCATCTTATGTTCTTAAGCGCATATTAGCTAATATAAAGAACCAAAATAAATCACCAATTTTCTTAACTGCTTTATCATGTTTTATTTGGTTAACTTATGTATTCAGTATTATTTTGATAAGAGTCAGCGGAGACCAACCTCGGCTTATTATATTAAACCTAATCTTTTTATCACTATATCTCATCTTGTTCTTTGGTATACTTATTACTTATATTTTAATATCCCAAAAAACCTATGAAACTAGAAGAAGAGAAGACGAATATATGTATATGGAAAGGTATACTCAAGACATTGAAAAACAATATAACGAATTAAGAAAATTCCGACATGATTATCAAAATATATTAACCTCTTTGGAGGGTTACCTTGTTCAAGAGGACACGGCTGGTCTTAAGCAATACTTTTATTCCAATATAAAGAAGCATTCTGATAGGTTGATGCATAACGAATACATGCTCGAAGACTTGAGTAACATTAAGATAAATGGGATAAAAAGTATTATAGCTACTAAAATTATATATGCTCAAGATATGGGGTTAAATGCCAACTTTGAAACATCAGATGTCATAACTAGAATCAATATGGACATCATACTCTTAGTTCGGATCTTGGGGATACTTCTTGATAATGCAATTGAAGAATTATTATATTTGGGATATGGCCAACTCCTCGTAGGACTGATCAAATACCCTGATAATATTCTTATAATAGTGCAAAACACCTGTAGAGATAACCTACCCAATATACAGACATTAAAAAAACGTAATTTCTCAACCAAAAGCTCAAACAGAGGTTTAGGTCTGAGTAATGTGTCAGATATTATAGATCAATGTCCCAATGTAATCTCAGAAATTATAGTTGATAATCAATTATTTATTCATAAGATTTTTATTTTTGATAAGGAGAAATAATAGAATGCTTTCAGTATTTATATGTGAAGATGTTATATCTCAGAAAAAGCAATTAGAAAAATATATAAAAGATTATATTATGATGGAAGAATTAGATATGGAGTTAGTATTATCCACAGACAATCCTTATGATATTCTGGCTTATCTTAAAGCTAATCCAAATACAATAGGGCTCTACTTCTTAGATGTTGATTTGAAAAGCGACATAACAGGAATAGGCTTGGCCTCTGAGATTAGAGAACTGGATGTCTTGGGTAATATAGTTTTTGTAACGACCCATGGTGAATTAACTTATCTCACTTTTGTATATAAGGTAGAGGCTATGGACTATATAATTAAAGATACTCCTGAAAAGATTTGTAAAAGGATACAGGAATGTCTGGACATAGCCAATAAAAGACATTTGAACGATCAGAATAGTGAAAAGAAATTATTCAAGATAAAAACCGGTAGCTCAGTTCGCTACATAGATCATTCTGAAATAATGTTTTTTGAGTCAGGATTAGCTCCTCACAAAGTGGTGCTTCACCTGCGTAACAGTCAAATAGAGTTCTATCATACTATCAACGAGTTGGCCAACATAGGGGATGAGTTTTATCGTTGCCATAAATCCTTTGTAGTAAACAAGAACAACATACAGAACATCAATAAAGCCGAGAAAATAATAGAGATGGTAAATGGAGAGACCTGCTTAATTTCTTCACGAGCAATGAAGGGGCTTCTAGAATAGAAATATCTAGATCAACAAAAATGAGGTCATAGGACCTCATTTTTATTAGACTTTACATGTAAGATTTACATTAATTTTCACCAGGGATGCCTACCGTTCGGCAGAAAAGAAGGCTTCCATCAATCGGATTATACTATCTAAATCTTTTGTTCCCATCGTCTCCACAGCAGAATGCATAGCCAGAAGAGGTACTCCAATATCCACTGTCCGAGCTGGTAGCTGTGTCGATATAACCGGTCCCATGGTACCACCGGCTGTTGCATCTGACCGGTTGACAAATTTCTGGTATGGTATCTTGTATTCCTCACATAACTGCTGAAGAATTGCAATTGCTCCGGTATCATATGCGTATCGTTGCGCTGTATCTATCTTAATAGCAACACCTTTATTTAGCTCTGCTGTATTCGTTGGATCAAACTTTGCTGGGTAATTCGGATGATAAGCCTGTGCTACATCTACGGAAAGAATAAAGCTTCTATGGAGCACTTCATATAATTCCATTCGGCCTTTTCCTAGGGTTTGAAATATCTTTTCAAGCAGCATGGTGGTAAATAAAGATGCACTTCCCTGCTTAGTACGATTACCAATTTCCTCATTATCAAAAAGGCAAATCATATGGATATCTTTATCATCTACCTGGTTGATAATCCCTTGAATCAAAGCATACACAGAGGATAGGTCGTCCAGCCTCGGTGCACAGATAAATTCATCCGAAACACCAGCCGGGTAAGCTTTATCCAGATTGTAAATGAATAAATCATAATCCAGAATGTCTTCAGCTGATACATTCAAATGCTGAGCCAAATAATTTTTAAAGTAATTATGTATATCTTCATCATCTGCCATCCCCAGGATAGGAAGCACATCCTTCTGCTTATTTATTTCCACTCCATTATTGACTTCCCGATTAAGATGGATTGCCAGATTAGGTATAACCATCAAAGGTTTCTTAATATCAATCAATACTTCTTTTGGCAAGAAAAGCTGTTCACTCCTTAATGATACCTTTCCAGATATCGATAAAGGTCGATCAAACCAACTGGATAGGACCATTCCTCCATAGCTTTCTGTGTTCAGTCTTATATAGCCCTTTTCTCTCATCTCTGGATTTGGCTTAACTCGAAAGGATGGAAAATCCGTATGGGCAGCGGCCATCCGCAGGATTATATCATCACTAACCGATTTACCTACCCTAAAGGCGAAAAGAGCTGTATCGTATAGTTTTATATAGTAGGAACCACCCTTTTGTAAACTCCAGTCTTCCTCAAAGGATAGACACTTAAAGCCTGCCTTGTCTAGGATCTCACTACTATTCTTTATTACGAAAAAGGGTGATGTAGAGTTATCTAAAAATCTATAAAATTTTTCTGTCTGAATCATCGTTTCCTCCAATGTAAATAATATAAAGATAAACCTATCATATAATACTTATGATACTTTGACAACTATCCTTCCTAAAAGGAGGCAGTGTATCATCCAGTTCTAACAATGCTAATTTTGTTCGATATAGTTTCAAAGATTATATAATAGCTAAAAATTCAAACAAATAGAAAGCCTGTGCTAGATTTAATTATCAATAACTAGTAACATAATAACCACCTGTTGAAAATCGATGTTTATGATGTTATATTATATGATATTTTAAAAATGTTTTTATAACAAGTTTAACAATTTAATAATATTTTAATTAAAATTATTATTGGCAAAATAGGCGAAAGCCTATGACGCAAAGCTATAGGGTCTAAATGTTTTTCATATGACAGCCAGTTGCATTAAAATTAGGCGGCCATTTTCTGCCTTTTTTTATTGTCTTTATATACGACTTGGTGTTAGTATATAACTATGGACACGGAAAGTTGAACATTCTATAATATAACAAAGGAGTGTTCAATCATGGCAAAAAAACAAAAATCCTA
>JAAYPG010000116.1 GCA_012519905.1 Clostridiales bacterium
CTGTACCGGGTACCGATTTGCTTTGTACCGGGTACAAAATGGGCTGGTTTATTTAATGATCCTCATCCTCTTTTTTTACATGAATGGTTCCATGGGGATGATTTGGTGGTGCATAGATTGAATAAAGCTTTATAGGGACATTTCCGGTATTTATTAAGTTGTGCCATGTGCCTGCGGGAATGATAATGACATAATCCTCGGCAACTCTCTTCTTATAGGATAAGTCGTTCTTATCTTTACCCATAATTACAAGACCTTGGCCCTGTTCTAACCTAAGGAATTGATCAAGATAAGGATGCATTTCCAAGCCAATATCGTCATTTACATCTATTCTCATAAGAGTCAGCTGTAGATAATCACCTGTCCATAGGGCAGTACGAAAGGTATTATTATGAAGAGTAGCTTCACGTATGTTTGTAGCAAATGGATTAGGACCTTGATCCTTTGAATCCCTAACTCTATATCTACCTTGGTAATAGTTTCTTCTATTAGAATCATATGGATTATTTCTTTTATTATATGGATTTCTATTATAATACATATATAATTTATTCCTTTCTTAACTGCAAATGTTTCTAATTCATCATATGTATAATCTACTAAAGTGTACCGGGTACGGTACCCGAATTGTACCCGGTACCGTAGCCGGTACAGCGAAAAATGAAAATATCATATCATTATGTATAGGTGTAGAAAAATAACTCAAACAAAGGCAAATTAGTTGACATTATATTAAAATGGAATATAATATCATAAAACAATGTAAGAGACGGCAACTTATATATTAATTATTTGAAAGGAAGAGGTGAATGAAGCTAGTCAAAGAAAATTCTGAAGTTATAAAGGCTTATTATGATAGTAATCCACTATTGGAATGGGAGAGGACTAACGAAAATCAAATTGAGTATATTATTACTACAAAAATGCTTAGCAGGTATATAAGTCCTGAAGAGTCTGTGCTTGATATCGGTGGGGGTCCTGGAAGGTACTCTACTTGGCTTGCATCACGTGGCTGTGATGTTACGCAAATTGATTTATCTGAAGGTAATATTGATTTAGCTAAGACAAAGGCAAAAGAACATAATTTATCAATTAAAACTATCTGCGGTAATGCCCTTGATGAAGGTTTATATCCCGATAAAAAATATGACCATATTCTAGTTATGGGGCCTATGTATCATTTGTTTAAGTATGAAGATAGAAAAAGGGTAATTGATAATGCTTTATTACATCTTAAGAAGGGTGGTAAAATCTACATAGCATTTATAAATCTTTTTGCAGGTCTATTATATTATTTAGATGATGATAAGTATGGATTTAAGCAGCAACATGATATAGATACTTCATATGGTCACTGCTTGTTAGAAAACATTGGATGGAATGGCAAAGCATTTACAGAAGCCAGGTTTGAAGCAATACCAGAGATAAAGAGATTTTGTAATTCCTTTGGGTTAAGGCAAATAAATTTATTCGGTCAAGAGGGTTTTCTAGGTCCATTTATACATCAGTTTGATAATATAGAAGAACCTCATAGAAGTCTCTATATAGATTATGCATATCGTATGTGTGATATGGAAGATCATTTAATAATGTCAGCTCACATCATGTATATAGGGGAAAAATAAATCAACTAATGTCAAGCGCTATGTAAATTACTTGCTTGACACTAGTTGATTCGATTTATTTAAAGTGTAGCCGATACTGTAGCCGGTACTGTACCCGGTACAGTAATAATTGGGGTTTCTTTTATGAGTTGTTCATTATGGCGATGCTCTAAATCTAAATATTCTTTATATTCTTGCCTATTAAGATTCTTAATTCTTTTATTTGATGATGAGGAACTCATTATCAATTCTGTGTAGCTAAATTGCCTAGACCAATTACTTGAATCAATCATATAATCATCTCCCATATTATATCGTATAGCTGGCAGCATTAATGACTTGCGTATTCTTTGGATAGAGGTCAATGCTAGTTTCTTCACTTGATTCCTCAGACTTTTCTGAAGCTTTGTCACTAATAAAGCCAACATCCTCTGATACTAGCTCGATTACACCTCTTTGCTCAGAATTACATTCTATATATCCACAACCAATAAACTGAAGCTTTTCTTGGATTTCAGATGGTGTAATGCTCATATCAAGTTTTACCCTTCCACAATCAATAATGGTAAGTCCGTCGTCTAGATCCATAAGAGTCTGCTTGCTTATATTCAACATGCCCTTATTTGCAATAATATTACCTTTTATTATAGTAATATCATTATATTCAGCATCTAAATTTAGTAACTTGTCTTTTAGTTTATCTGTTATCATGATAGAGCCATTAACTCGAATACCACAAAGCTTACTTAAAGCGTTTTCACTTTCAGATAATATTTGTAGGTCACCATCCACATATAAGCCATTTCCACTTTTACTAACCATTAGGTCACTTAAAATACCACCTTGAACATACCGATAGCCCCTAGGTATCACATTTATATCAGTTTCGTCATCGAAAAGATCTATCGCATTTTCTAAAAGTTCTTCAGCTATTATAGCTCTTTTGGTAATAAATGATGCTCCTTTTTTAACTAGTGTTGATATATCAAGTGTTTCATCAGCTATTACTACTTTGTTTTTCACAAAGTATTTTGCTTCCTTCGCTTTAAGAATAAAGACCTTATCGACTATAAACTTATTCTTTAGGCATATGGCATCTGAGGGATAAGTTGTGGTTGAGCCATTGACTTTTAATGATGGTAGCTGATTTTGAAGTCCTGAAGGATATGTGACAGAGCCATTTACTATTATAGTTTCAAAGGTCTTAAGAGCTTCTTCAGAATCCTTCTCTATTTCTAATGAGCCATTTACTATAAGTACTGTGGGTTTTGCCATTATTGTGCCTTTTGATATTTTATAGCTTCCGTTTTGTAAGTTAATCTCTGCCTCCTCGCTCATTTCAAGCATTTCAGATATGTTTAATGCTACAGGATAGCGGGAGAGTAGCTCCTTGGATTTTGCTGAGACTAATAGGATGGCGGCATTTACAGAAATGCTTTCATAAGAATTTAGTATTTCTTCTGTAACCGCTCTGGCATCACATAATGCTGCATTTACAATTAAGTTTTTCTTTTCCATATTATTCACCATTACCTTTCTGATTGAAATATAAACTTGTTATTTTCTTTCTTGCCGATAACAATCTGGCCCTTACTGTAGAGGCTGGAAGGTCGTAAATCTTACCCAATTCCGTAGAATTATATCCCTCCATATATCTGAGCCAAAACAGCTCTCTTTCTTCTGTTGGTAGCTGAGCGCACAATTGTCTGACCATAACCTCGCTTAAATCATCCTCAAATATAAGCTTCATTTCTGATTTAGGTTCATTATTAATGCGCCGCATTTTGTCAATAAATATATTTTTTGATGTTTTGTAGAGCCAAGAGCGACATTGAGCTGGACTAAGATCATTAAGGATATGAGCGTTTTCTAGAGCTCTCATAAATGTATCCTGCACAATATCTTCGGCCAAAGCACGATTATTGGAGGCTAGTTTAATGCAATACCATAGTAGTTGATTATGATAATCTCTATATAGATTTTCTATCATGTTTTATCCTCCTTTTTGTGCTTATACTAATATAACGAATAAGAAAGCAAAAGTGTTGATGGAAAATTTGTACCAGGTACAGTACCCGGTACAATTGACAGCAATAGTATTTTTTGCTATATTTACAATACTTTATAAATGAATTTTATAATAGCTTTAAGGTACAGGGCAAGATAAATTTTTATAGATGAGCTCTAATGGCGAAAAAGGACTATTACAGGTGTCGGTTCTATTGTTTAAACTATAAATAATTATAGCCGGAAGCTATAGGAAAGTAGGTGTATAATGAATATAAATATAACTTATATTAATCATAGTGGCTTCCTGCTGGAGTGGGAACGCTGTTATTTTCTATTCGATTATTATAATGGTCAGATTCCCGACCTAGATAATGATAAAATGCTTTTGGTTTTTGTCAGTCATGGACATGGGGATCATTTTAATCCAGAGATTTTCAATCTATATAAGGAACATCCTAAGACAATCTATCTTATCTCTTCAGATATCAAGTTAGATAAAAGAACTAATTTAAAATACGGTATTACAGAGGAGATATTAAGTAATATTAAGATTGTTAAGCCGAATGAAGAATATGAGATCTTTGATGGGGACAAGAATAGTATTCACATAGAAACGCTAAAATCAACAGATAGTGGTGTGGCTTTCCTGATTGGCTATAATGAAAAAACCATTTATCATGCAGGAGATTTGAATCTATGGATGTGGATGGGTGAAACTAAGCAATATAACAATGATATGAGAGCGAGATTTCATAAGGAAATATCTAAGCTTGAGAAGACTAATATCGATATAGCATTTGCTCCCCTAGATCCTAGACAGGAGGACTGGTATTGTCTTGGCTTGGATAAGCTTCTTGATTGTGCAAATGTCAGATATGTATTTCCAATGCATTTTTGGGATAAGCCTGAGATAGTTCAAAGGTATAAAAATGATAGCAAGACTAGCAAATCATCTGCAATAATTATGGATGTTAGTAAGCAGGGACAAGCTTGGAGCTTAGAGATATAAGTAGATTATGTATATAGGAAACAGGAGTCTTTTATGACAGTAGAAAATAATAAAAAGCAGGAGAAGGACATTTCTTGTGATTTATCACTTGAATGTATCGCCAAGATACACACAGACTTTCCGGATAAGTTCGGTGTGCCGAGACAAAGCGGACTTGTAGAAGAACTAAAGGCTACAATTGTATTCGAAACAAAATATCGTAATCCTGATGCCTTAAGAGGATTGGAAGGCTTCTCGCATATATGGCTTATATGGGGCTTTCATCATAATAAACGTGAAAACTGGGCGCCCATGGTGA
>JAAYPG010000012.1 GCA_012519905.1 Clostridiales bacterium
TAGCATTCTTTGAACCTGATAGAATGTATTTTTATCAATTATTGCTTCATGGCTATCTTCTATCACAACCCACTCATTTTCAGGAGCCTTAATAACTTTCTTACTTTTATAGCTTACTTTTTTTTCTTTAGCTTGTGTAAGCACACCTATATAAGTGGTATTGGTCAAAATATTCCTTATTGTGGTTGTACCCCATACACCCAAACGAGATGTCGCAGAATTACTATTAGGATTGCGATAATTATATCCTAAACTTTTCTTGTATGCTGTAGGTGTTAGTATTTGTGACTCTGTTAAAATATAGCTTATTCTTTTTATACTGTAGCCCTCAAGATACAAGTCAAAAATCTTTTTAACAACTTTAGCTGTTTCTAAATCGATAATAATTTTATGCCGGTCCGATGGGTCCTTTTTGTAACCGTATGGGGCAAACGCACCGAGAAATTGACCAGCTTCCATTTTCTTTCTAAAAACAGTTTTAATATTTTCAGATAAATCCTCTAAATACCACTCGTTCACTAATCCATTAATCTGCCTAGATTTTTTGTTTCCCTTTACATTAGTATCTACGTTATCAACAACACCAATAAATCTAATTCCCCATTCGAGAAAATAGCCATGAATATATTTCTCTAATATTTCCACCTCTCTGGTGAATCTATTTAGTGCTTTGCAGATAATTACATTAAAATCACCATTCTCAGCATCTCTTAACATCCTATTCCAATCGGGTCTGTCTTGGTCAGCGCCTGAATAGTCATCGTCGCTGTAAACCTTGTAAATCATCATATCATGCTTCATTGCATAATCCATTAAAAGCAATTTTTGATTTTGAATACTCTCACTATCATCTCCTTCATTTAACTTGCCAACGTCTTCTCTTGATAGTCTGCAATATATAGCTGCTTTATCCATTATATCTTGGCCCCTTTCTTGGAAAAGAGGTTAGATATCCACTTACTTATAGTATATCATTTCTCAATTATAAGTAAATAAATCTCTGACCTCTTTTATCATCAATTGATTTTTTTCTTAATTATTTTTACTATAATCCGGATAATTTCCTGTTCTCTCTTTTCTTTATTCTGTTCCTTGTAATGATTATGTACAATTAGCTTATCCATATAATCACAACCCAGTTAATGTTCATTAGATTATATTTGTTTAACAAATTGTTTATTACTCTTCTCATGACAAACACCCTTTCTGCAACATTAGTATTGTTTTTTGTTGCAGAAATAAAATGATAGAAATATACGAGTATGGTTGTGGTTTAATAGAAATACGTGATTCTGCACAATTCCAACCGCATTTATTATGTATCTTTTACTATTTGTCTTGTATTTTATGACGTCTGGATGTCCCCGATTTCTAATCCAGATATGAAATAAAGATTTTATAATTTTTTTTGATTTATGTAGTTAATATTCATAAAAATATGTCATATTAATTGGTTACTGTATTTTATAAGATAAAACAAATTTAGTAGAATTTGTTTTCCAACATCGAAGTCTAGATTGGTAGGTATATATAAAATAAATAATAGATTCTTTATTATGAAAGGGGAAGTCTCAGATTCAGCCATAAATAGATGGCTCAAAAAAGTTGGATAGCAGAAATATAATTGAAAAGGGTGATATGGCGCTATAAAATCATGAAATTTCAGATATGATACTTCTCTTTCTCACATATTAATATTAAGAAGCAAAAAACAATATTTTAAAGCGCTTCTCATCGACCTAACTACAACGGAATAAGTGCTCCTACGCTCTGGTGGGAGCACTTTTTCTACCCTTTTTTATATCTTTCAGAAAACGCGCAAAACAATAAAAGCAAATAATTAATTAAAAGTTATGACATTACGTCTAGCTTATAGCATAGCTATCATGGATGACAATTTGCTCTATCGCTTGTTTTACGGTAATTGCTTTGATAGTATGAATCTTAATAACAATTTATGGAATATCAAAATAAATTTTATGAGTAACTCTATCGACAATATGGGAACTTCATGTTCTTTACAGGACTCAGATGTAGGTAATATCTATACAGAGGGGCTTTTGTTCCTTACCTGACTTTGACTAGATAATTAGGGACTTTGGAACTCTTTACAGAACTCAAATAGATTACATATATTTATATAAATGTCATTTGGACTTCTTTACGGTAATTTCAACTTCTTTTCAGTCATTTGAACTTCTTTACGGTACTTTCAATTTCTTTTCAGTCATTTCAACTTCTTTTCAGTCATTAACACATTGAAATCCATGGCTGCTGGTCTACCTTAATCACACTAAAAGAGCTTCAGTATTTTAAAGATAATAATTTAAATCTAGAGCTTCCAACCACTATACAAGAATTATCCAAGCTTAACAATGAGATGGCACTGATGAGAGACTATCAACAATATGCTCATCGAACTCTATATAATTATGGCTCAAGCTGAAATTCAAATAAAGGAAAACTCCTGATGGAATGGATTCAGGCAAAAAAGATAGATGTGAATGGACTACATCTAGTAACACTAAAGTGTCGGTTGCAGCATACTTAAAAACATGATACTATTGTATTGAGAAACTTAGCATTAAACTAATTGTTTCGTAGCGTTGTAGTCGCTTCGGTACAGCAAGAGGGGCACTCAGGAATATGGGTGTCTTTTTTGTTAAAAACCTTATAGATTATATTAACTAGTCTAACTATCTTGTATTTCTTACAGACCACCTATCATCTGGATAAAACATAATATTATAAAGATTTAGACTGGTTTTTTCGAATTATCCATCAATAATTATGTCTAGAGATAGAATTTCAATATGATTTCTGTTTTATGTAGTCCTTGAAATATAGATTTGATGAAAGCTTTCTTCATGAATCGAAGTACTATAATTAAATTGATTCGATAAAAATACCCGTTTAATAGAACCTTGACTTTTAATGAATCGAAACATATTTCTATCTAATATATAGGCTACGATTCTTTTTTGTATCCTCGAAATACTCTATTATTTCAGCATCTTTTACATACTTATTATAGTAGCCATCGTATTGTTCCTTGGTTATTGAGGTTTTATTATCATCGCCATCATATATTGAGTAGTGGTATATAGGGTCACCATTTTCATCAATGCAATAATAACTATTACTAATGGATCTAACTGTTTTTAAATATCCATTAGTAAATTTAGTCATGATAATAGATGCATCCCTAGCGGGTGTATGGACTAAAGTTTGCTCATCTCCGTTATAGAAAAGTGAAGAATAAAAATCTATCGCATCTACCAATTTTACCTCCTTATCATGGTAATGATAAATAGCAACACACATCCACCCTGGCTCTGTCTCAACAATCACTAATAATTCCTTTATACCGTTTTGATCCAAGTCAATTAATGTAAAATTATATTTACTATACTCATAATCAAAGTCTCCTTTATATATCTTATCTTTCATAAATTGGCTGTAGGCTTTCATTTCATTTACAATAATTACATCATCAGTTCGGTCTAAAACAATTTCAGTAGCAACCTCTTCATCCTTTATATCAAGCTTAGATTCAACTTTATTCACTAACTCCACATTTTCTTCCTCAATAAAATATGAAAATCTTTTAACTGCACCAAAATTGCCTTTTCCATCCTCTGCAACTGCCTTTATTATATTCTCTCCATTATTTAATATGATTTTATCCTTGTATATCTCTGAATAGCCATTAGGATCACTGTCATCAGTTGTATAATATATTCTTGTTCCGTTACTCCTTAATTCAATTGATTGAGTCAGATTATATGTGCCACTTGGCATTGATGTTTCAACAAGCAAATGTTTTTCTAATGTTATTTCATCTGTCTCATCTGAAATATCCATAACAATCTCTTCCTCAGCAGTTTCCTTATCATTTTCTATATCCACAACTTTACTAAATAAACTGAACTCAATACTCTCTCTAAGTTCTTCTAAGAATTCTAAGAAAAAATCCAAGTTTGTAAAATCATATCCCCGCACAAGCACTTTTTCTGCCAAATCATCATTGTCCATGCTTTGATGAATTTGAGATGCCTTTATGTATAGCTCTTCACATTTATTAATAATTTCTCTACGTTCCTCTATCCGGCTGATTCCCGTCTCTAACCAATTAATAGCTTCTTGGGGCTCATCTAATGCCATATAGGCCTCTGATATACCCAAATAAGCTTGTACATTTCTTGGTTCAATTTCTATAACTTCCTTAAATATATGAATTGCCTCTTCATACTTCATTTCTGATAGATATTTTTCACCTAATACAAGCTTTTGCTGTAGTTTTTGTGGGTTAGCTAAACTACTTACAATTGCTCCAGTAATTATTGAAGCAAGAAGCAATATTATAATTGTTGCTAAAATTATCATCTTTTTAGACTTAAGCACTGATTTCAAGATCATCTCTCCTCTAATCTCATTAGAATCCCTTCAGAATAACCCGAAGCAACTCCCTCTTGGATCTCATATGTAACTAAAACTTGTTTAATTCTAGCATCAAATAGCACCGCGCTTCACTATTTTTTTGTTCTTAATGATATATTTATTTGTTGCTACTGGACTATTCTTAAATCCACTTCTACCAACCAAAATTATTAGTGTTATTGATTTTTAACAGTTGACTCCTTAGTGTAAAGTTTGAATTATTTGGTCAGTTTTATCCATCCGTATGTAATATATTTTTGTATTAAGTGTAAAAAAGAGCTTAGGTCAAACAGTAAATGCTTTTTAATAGGTACCTGCTTTAACATTTGCTATTACTTTAAACAACTGGAATACTTATGCAACCTACACTATTGAAAGTCGTAACTACCTGGTCGTTAGAACGAACTGTAGGAAAATAATTTTTGCATATAATTCTATCTATAGCATTACCCAAGCTAAAGGTTTCACTTACAGATACATCATTTAAATACTCCCCAATGCCTATTGTCTTCGTCCTGGGTCCTATACCGAACTGACGGCCACTTAAATATGCGTTGTTTCTGACCATTTCATCGCTTCCATCTTTACCCCAATGATTAGATCAAAAGCATCTCGTTTGGTATAAGAGTAACTGATATTGGAGTGTTTTTCTGTATACAAAAACACAAATGTTAATATTGCCCATTAATCCAAAAGTAATTTTATGCTAACAATCGACCTGAGTCATTTACAAATCTTAACCTTAATTGTCTTCACCAAATCAAAAATAATTAGTGGAATAAAAACGTAAAGCTTCCCTTACGGTTGTTTTCTATTGTATAAGTTTCTGATATATCAGTGTCAATAGCTATTTACTTCAACATTTGGAAGTAGTGCTCTTATCTTCTCTATATAACTATCATTTTCAGTTAGATCCCACACATCACCATAGCCAGCCACAAAAACCCTTTTAAGATTAGGCAAACTCTTTAATGGTGTTAAATCACAGTCTTCAGGAAGAAATATTACCATTCGCTCAATGCCAAGAGAAGCTAAGGGCGAGATGTCATGGCAATTGTCAGCATAAATTTCCAAAGATGTCAAATTGGTAAGTTCACCTATCCCTGATAGATCTGTGAGATCACCTATTCTCTCTCCTGATTCACTATATGAAACATCAGCAAATAATCCTAGATCAATCAACGTCTTTATTTTTTTAATATGTTGGAAAATTTTATTATCACAGTTTAACTCCAAGATTTTTAGTTTCGATAGCTGAGGCAAAATGCTATAATCAGCCGCCCCAATATCAAATAATGCTAGACGGATCAGCTCCGGCATGGATCGGAAAATGTTTAAATCCACATAAGCAAAGTTCTCAAAAAGAACAGTTTTCAACTTTCTAAGTCCAAGTAATTCATCAGTTGAAGTAAGTTCATCACTACCATGTATAGCTAAACCCGTAAGCTCAATTAACATTGATATAGGTGAGATATCCTTAACATTGTTATAAGAAAGATCTAAATGTTCTAAAGAAACAAGCTTAGAAACCACCGATATATCCGTAATATTATTACTCATAAGGGCAAGTTCTTTAAGTCTCTTCAAGCACTCAATACTATCAGTATTCCAAAGAGCAGAAATTCTAGATTTGTTTGGAAGTTAATAGATAAACGTTCCAGACTTGTAAAATGTTCTAAATCCTCTAAGCTCTGTATGGCTCCGTAATTATGTGTTCCTCCATCTTGTAATGTAAAAGAGTCTTCTGAATGCCACATTAGATACATGTACAAATTGTTATTGATATCACTTTCTTTTGCTATAATATCTCCCCATATTTCAATATTATCTATAAGCTTAACGTCATCGTAGTGAATATCCTCGCCATTTTCCTTCTCGAGATACTTACGGATTAATCTTTCAAATTCGCCATCTTTCTATTTTATAATATAATCATCACGAAATTCTATTTTGCTTGCTTCAATAATGCCAAGTTTTCTTCCAATAACTTCATCGCCCGTTTCTTCATATACACGCTGTAAAATTTCTAAAGACTTATCATACCAACCTTCTGCTACATAGGCTTCGGCTATGGCTATAAAGCCCTCAATTACTTTAGCTTAAACCAACTTTCACGCCATTCATCTCTAGAAAGCATTACAATAAATCGAATGACAAACCGGTTATGGTGACTTTCCAATATTAAGACTTTCTCCCTTGATCCTATTTTTCTTTTGTTAATGAAATTATATCATTGGAAAAGCATAGCCTTTTCTCAGATTTGAACAATATAAAAACTTCTCAACTAAAAATCTTCATCTATACGTTTTATTAAAGTCTTTTTATTATATCGAAGTACTATGCTTATAATAATCGAAATAATTACTAATAGCCCTATTGCTATGATTCCTCCATAATAATACATTTCTCCTTGGGTAAAACTCATAATCCTTCCTCCTCAAAGTTCTATACACAGACACTATTCTAGCCAGTTGCCATCTATCAAATCTCGATATATTTGGTCTAAATAATCCATTTCTATATCATTTTTATTGTTATTTTTTTCTTTCTGATATAAGTCTATTGCTTTATCATAATACTCCTTGAATATATTATAATCTCGTTCTTCATTTTCTTTTGATTTTTGAATATCTGTCTCTAAGTACGCCATCCGTTTATATGTATTATAATTTTCCCCATATTGAGTTAGCATATTATCTAGTGTTTTATATGCCTGGTCATAATCTCTAATCATGCGATATAGCATGGATAGATTATTGTATGTCTGATAAGACTCCCATCCCATATCGCGGATAAACCCGAATACCGCTATTGCCTCTTCGAAATAACTATAATCATTCATTGTAGTTCCATATTGCACATATGCTTCCGCTAACCTTTCACTTATCAATATAGTCATATCAGCAGGAAGTTTAGTTCTTGCTTCTTCCAACAGCTCTATATTTCTTAGCTGTGAGTCAGATAACATCTCTCCTGCCTCTGCATAGGTCTTGCTACACATTACATAGGCACGATGAGCAATATAGTCTGATTTGGTACTACTTAGACATTGCATAAAATTAGTAACAGCATCTTCGTATTCTTCATTCACTAGATCAAGCTCGCCTTTTACTAGGTAAATATTATCCTCGGTAATTTTTAGCTCTATTGCCTCTTCTAATATTTTAGCAGCTTCCTCTGTTCTACTTTGCCTAGCGAGACTTATGGCATAATCTCGGTAGTAATCACTATTATCAGAAAAATACTCAATTGCGTCTCGAAAAGCTTTGGATGCATTGCTATAATCCTCTAGTTCAAAATAGCAATTCCCTAAGATGAATTTGATATCACCCAACTTCAATTTCAGAGCATCTTCTTCGTATATTGATAATTTACTGGCAATGTCAGCGATATCGCTTTCTATGTAATCTATACCTTGTTGATATAAGCTTTGATTATACAATGATAATGCCTTATGATAATATGCATCAATCTTATCGGGAAACAAAGAGATAGCATAACTATATACTTCCTCAATGGAAGGGTAATCTTCCATTGAGGACATATATATCATCTGCTCCATATATTCCTCATATAACTCTACCTTCTCCTCTTGAAGAAGTTTCTTCCCATGGTAAA
>JAAYPG010000013.1 GCA_012519905.1 Clostridiales bacterium
GTAGCGCAGAGAAGTTTGATGGGAGCAAGTTACGACTGAGTGCTTGGTAGAGATATAAAAAGCAAATTGCAGAGTTTGAGATAGGAATAGCTGAATGTATATGGTGTAAGTATATTTGAGACAATAGATATATAACCCGCTTTGAGGAAAGCGGGATTTTTACGTCTGCCCGGCATGGGCAACAGCATGGTGGTAAACGTCCACCACTATCTTGGGAGTAGGATCCATTAGATGAGGGCAAGGGTGCCACGGTGATGTAGAATCAGAAGTAAGCCTAAAGTAAAATCTGGAACAGACTAACAGTATGGAAAGTGAAAGAAACATATGAAAAGGTAAAGCAAATATGGGAACATATGGAGTTGATGAACAATCAATTGAAGATTTAAAAATGAACCTAATCAATAATTTATACAAAATCTGGAATAGTATGTCATCATGTAGATATTTCTCCAAACTTGTAAACGCAGAAGTAATACCTAAGAAAAACGGAGGAACACATATCCTAGGAATACTAACAGTAGAAGATAGGATTGCCGAAATGGTAGCTAAATGTACTTTGAATCTTGCATTGAGCCGATATTTTATTATGATTCCTATGGAAATAGACAGAATAAATTAGCAATATAAGTTCCTACACTATGTATTTGATGATTTCATGAGACTGGAGTTCCCTACAATATATTAGCAAGATTTGTAGAGTATACAAAACCGTATGTAGGTGTAGTGTGAGAGGAGAGATTAAATTTCTCCTACCTCATGATAATTATGCCTTATTGTGATAGGCTGTAACAGATGATTTAGAAAAAATGCGAATTTTGTAAAAAACAAAATTATCCCTTGTATATTACGTTACGTAATGTGGTTTAATATAAATTAAGGAGGAATTGGTATGCAAAAAGAAAAAATATTTCCTATAGGAGAAATTGCAAAGCTAACAGGAGTTACCATTCGGACTTTACAGTATTACGATAATATTGGCTTAGTGCCAGTAAAGAGAGATAATTCAAGCGGAAGAAGATATTACAGAGAGGCTGATTTAACAAGACTTCAACAGGTTCTTTTTTACAAATCTTTGGGATTACAGATAGAGGACATAAAAAATCTTCTTGTTGAAACTATTACACCAGAGCAGATTAGCAATGTTTTAAGAAAGCAATTGGATATTTTCTATTACAAGTTAAATGATTTAAAGAGTAGTATAGCCCTTATTGAAGCAAGTTTGATTAGCTTAGAAGAAAATAAATGTATACCTTGGGGGAATTTGATTCAGCTTATGATTTCCTTAAATAAGGAAACTATCTTTGAATATAAAAATATTGAATATGATAAAAATACTGAAAATATTTTTATGAAACACTATAAGGACAGCGAAACTATTTTGGAGATGTATTGGGATTGGAAATCACTTATACTAGAAGCTGTAACCCATATATTAAATGATATTAAACCTGAAAGTGATCAAGGTCAGATATTTGCAGGAAAATGGCTAAATATGATTACTATAATTACTAATGGAAATGAGGAACTGTTAGAAGCTCATAGGACATCTTATAAAAATAGAGCTCAATGGCCAGAGGAGGATCGGAGATTAATTGAGTTTACAGATGATTTTATAGATAAAGCTACAAAGATATATTTAACTAATAAGGATGATAAAGATTGGGAGAGATTAAAATGATTGAAATTAAGAATTTGACAAAAAAATTTAGAGATAAAATAGCTGTTGATAATTTGTCATTAATTGTTCGACCAGGAGTAGTAACAGGATTTTTAGGTCCTAATGGAGCTGGAAAGTCTACAACTTTGAAAATGATAATAGGATTAATTAACCCAACTCAAGGAGAAGTAAAAATTGATGGTAAAAACTATAAGGATTTAATAAGACCTATTTCAAAAATTGGTGCATTAATTGACGGAGATGCGGTGAATCCAAAATTTACAGCTAAACAACATTTAGAATTGTTTGCTACAGCAAGTGGCATATCTATTGGGCGAGTTGAAGAGATGCTTAAGATGGTAGGATTAGAAAAGGTAAAAAATAAACAAATTGGAGAATTTTCATTGGGAATGAAGCAACGCTTGGGAATAGCAACTGCTTTGTTAGGAGACCCAAAAACGGTAATATTAGATGAGCCTTTTAACGGTCTAGATGTAGATGGTATTCACTGGTTAAGGGGTTTGACAAAAGAATTGGCTGAACAAGGAAAGGCAGTATTGGTTTCAAGTCATCTGATGAGTGAGATACAAGCCATTGCTGAAAGAATTGTTGTATTAGCACAAGGTAAATTAATTGCGGATATGACCATGGAAGAAATGACTAATAAAAGTCTGAGCACATATATGAAAGTTAATAGTGAAAATAATAGAAAATTCAAATCCTTATTAGAGAAAGAGGGTGCTTTGATTCAATCTATGAATGATGAGGAACTGCATGTTCACAAATTAGATATGAAACAAATAGGAATTATTGCAAGGAATAATAATTTAGCAATATATGAATTAACAAAGATTCAGCCATCATTGGAAGAGCTATTTATAGAACTGACTGAAGGTAAAGCTGACTATGTATCCAATGTAGAATCAAAGGAAAGAAAGGGCGATAGACAATGAGAAACTTAATTAGATCGGAATTCAAAAAAATATTTTTTCTAAAATCTTCAAGAATTTATATATTGACTTTAATAGTATTAAGTCTAGTATTAGGACTAATATTTTCTCTAACGACAAATGTAACTCAAGGGAAAGCAATTACAGACTTATCTTCAATGGATGTGCTTTCGGCTAATATGTTAGGCGTAGATTTAGCTAATATCATGCTTATTATTTTTACTGCTATATCCATTTCAAAGGAGTTTTCAACAAAGCTTATTAATGTTTCCTTGGTAATAACGCCTAATAGAAAGAAATTCTTTCTAGGTAAGATAATTACTTTTTTTCTATTGTCTACAGCAATAAGTATAATTGTAGTAATATTAGCCTATTTAGCCAGTCAGTTGATTTTAACAGTTAATGATATGCCTAGAGTTACTCTTCAAGATTTAGCAGTAAGACAATTTATTTTAGGAGTTATGACTATGCCTATATTTTATGCTATTATAACAGTAGCAGCTGTATTCTTATTTAATAGTGGTGCAGGAGCTATTACCTTTTCATTAGGTGTTATGGCTTTACCTGCTCTTATTAAAATGTTTTCTAATTCTATACAGAGGACATTACTTCCAGTGTTTCCTCAATCAGCTATACACAGTTTAGCAGGTGTAGTAAAAAAAGGCTCTGGTGAATCATTGGGAACAATTGCAAGTATGTGCCTATTGTTAGCCTGGATTATAATGACTTCACTTGCGGCTAATGCAAAGTTTCAAAAACAAGATATTTAGTTAATAAAGTATTTGCATAATTGTATTTCAATGTACTATAATCAATAAATGAAAAAGAGTGGATAGGCTATACTAAATAGGACAAATATGCTTCATATAGAAAAAGATTGGGATAATATTACAAAAGCCATAAGAGATGCAGTAAAATTAGTCTCAAGTTTTGGCTTTAGTAGAGAGAATATAACCTCAAATAATCTAATTATTCCTATTGCATACTACTTGAAACATATTGGGCTTCCAAATAATTTTGAAACCTCTAATTCTTATATTGAAGATAGGAAGAAGATAAAAAAATGGTTTACTCTTTCACTACTAAAACGTGTATTTAGCTTTATGCTAGATGGTGTGCTAAAACCAGTTCGAAGCATTATAAAAAATAGCTCTAATGGCTTTCCACTTAAAGAAATTGTGGAATATTTTAAAGGAACAAATAGACATTAATTTTTACCGATGATGACATTATCAATTTACTTAGTTCAAAATATGGTCAAGGAGACACTCTTGTTATACTATCAATACTATATCCATGGGCAGATTTACGTAATAATTTTCAAATTTTCATATTGATCATATCTTTCCAAAGAGTACATTTACAGTAAATAAATTATTAAAGAAAGGTGTTCCCGATGACAAGATAGATGAGTTTATAGAAAAAAGAAATTATCTTGGAAATCTTCAGTTGCTTGAAGGAATACCAAATATGGAGAAGAATAATATGGACTTTGATCTTTGGCTTAAGGATTTTATTCCTTCAACTATAATGAAAGAATACAAAAGGAAACATTACATACCAGATGTTGACCTAAGCATTGCAAACTTTGATGTATTTCTGAAAGAACGAGAATCACTTTTATTCGAAGCATTGTCTAGAGAATTAAAGATTTAGATGCCTAGACAAGCAGCGGAGTGATAATTGTAGGAGAGTGGAATCTGATTTTTAATAAAATTGTTGTAATGAGCTGGAGTTAATCAAAATTAGAGCTAATATAAAAAAATATGTTTCGAAGACCTATAAAAACACTTACAGAATATATTATAATAAGGATGTTATTAATACTAATTTAAGGGAAGTTAGTTTCAAGAATATATAAAGGGGGGGTACTAATACGCAAAACCCCCTATTTCTGCGTATTTATATCATCTCTCTGCCACAACCCACGTTGAGACGGTGGTATTGATGTCAAGGGTATAAAAATAAGGTGTATTAAAACATTGATAAATCAAGGGTTTCCAAGTGTAGTTAGTTTTTCTGGATTATTTTCTAGAGCTGATAATGCTGGGAAACCCTTATTTTTATTGTTTGCGGGAACATATCAAAGACTAAAATTGCCATAGGGTTGAGTTGACAGATTAGATGGATTGGTAGGGTTGTGGAGATAGGATAGATGTGATAA
>JAAYPG010000117.1 GCA_012519905.1 Clostridiales bacterium
AAAAACATAACTTTATGTCATATTTACAGATTATTTCCATTATGCTTTATTAGGTCAGAATACCAGTAAAAGGAATCCTTTGGAGTGCGCTTCAATGTATTAAAATCAACATGAATCAAACCAAATCGCTCATTATAACCCTCAGACCATTCAAAGTTGTCCAAGATAGACCAGGCAAAATATCCCCTTATATCAATGCCTTCCTCTGAAGCCTTCTTAAGCTCTTTAAGGTATCGATGCATATAATCAATACGGTTGGGATCATGTACCTTGCCATCAAGGCTGACCCAATCACTAAGAGTTAAGCCATTTTCAGCTATAATAATTGGTAGTTTGTATTTTTCATAAAGAAATTTTGATAAGTAATATATGGATTCCGGTAGGACATGCCATTTAAGGGCGTTCTGGTCATAACCATTTTTGGCAGGGCATACTTCAAATCCGTGGATTTCATCATGTTTGATTACAGTACCTGTGTATAGATTTATCCCTAGAAAATCAAGCTTCTGACTAATAAGCTCCATATCACCATCCTTAATCATGTCCGCAGGAAAATCAGCCCCCATTGCTTCAATTCCGTCCTTTGGATACTGGCCAAGGAGTATAGGGTCCAGCCACCAGCCATTTGAAAATAAGCCACGGGAGCTACCGCTCAAGGTATAAGCCCTTGCTGCGTCTAGATCCTCCTGAGAATCCGTGGCAGGAACTCCTGGGCTAGGATTTGGTACAAACCCTACTATACTTTTCTTCTTAGCATATTTACGAATAGTTTGTACCGCCTTACCATGGGCAAGATTCATGTGGTGTATAAGCCTAAATACTTCACGGTTAGATAGGGTTAGACCCGGTGCATGGTATCCAGTAGAATGACCAAGAAGTATATGGCATAAGGGTTCGTTAAAGGTCATCCAATAGGATACTCTATCGGATAAAGCTTCTACGACAATCCTTGTATACTCTGAAAACCAATCAGCAATTTCAATATTAGCCCATCCACCTCTATATTGTAATTCCTGAGGTAGATCCCAATGGAAGAGTGTTACAAAGGGCTCGATATCGGATTTAATGAGTTCATCAACCAGGTCGCTATAAAATTGTAGACCAGCTTTATTTATTTTACCAGTTCCGTCAGGGAGTATTCTAGACCAGCTTATGGAGAAACGATAAGCCTTCAATCCTAATTGCTTCATAAGAGCTACATCCTCACGAAATTTGTTATAATGATCACAGGCAATATCTCCTGTATCTTGGTTCTTGGTTTTTCCCTCTGTATGCGAAAATGTGTCCCAAACTGAAAGCCCTCTTCCGTCTTCATGGGCGGCACCTTCAATTTGATAGGATGCTGCAGCTGCACCCCATATGAAATCCTTTGGAAAGCTCATAAAATGACCTCCTATCTTTTGTTTTATAATACAAGAATATACTAAAAATCAACAATTGAAAATGCATTATCTTATATTGAACACATACTATAATATCTGAATAATTTGCGACTCCAAATCATATATTTCATTAACATGGACAAACAGCTTGTGTCATTAGTTTGAATACAGTACACTAATTATAGTGATATGGAGAAATATAGAATGGGGTGTTAAGAATGAAGCTTAAGGATGCTGTCCGTACATTGCTATTTAAGAATAAGGATATTAAATATAACCAACTCTATACAGACTGGGGGGCAAATCTAGAGCCTGATAAGGTCTTGCAAGAGTATCCAAGGCCTCAGCTAAGGAGGAGCAATTACACTATACTAAATGGATATTGGAATTATAATATAACCAAGGATTCCTTAGTGATAAAGCCGGCCCATTATGATGGGAGGATATTAGTACCTTTTTCACCAGAAAGTGTTCTTTCGGAAGTTAACCGTCAGCTTCAGCCAGGTGAAATGATCTGGTATGAGAGGCCTTTAATAATAGATAGGAAATTTGCGGGAAAAAGATTAATTCTTAATTTCGGTGCTGTGGATCAAACCTGTGAGGTGTTTATTAATAATAAAAAAGTAACAGAGCATGTGGGTGGATATCTGCCCTTTTCTGCTGATATAACTGATTATGTAATAGAAGGTGGAAATCTTCTTTCGGTTAGGGTAAAGGATATTTCTGATAGCTCTGGCTCATATCACAGTAGAGGAAAGCAGAAATTGAAGAGAGGCGGGATGTTCTATACAGCCCAAAGTGGTATATGGCAAACAGTATGGATGGAATGGGTACCAAACAGTTATATAGCTTCCCTGACTATTAAACCTTTAGTAGAGGAGAGTATGGTAAGCTTAACGATCTGTATGAATCAATCTCCTAGCTATACTAATATGAATAAAGCGCCTAAAGTTGGAGCTCAAAGCAAAAACAACCGAAGTTTGTTTCGGGTTGATATATATGATCATGGTACCAGGATACATTCCTTTGTTACAAAAAACGCTAGTATGAATATTCCAATCAAGAATTTTACATATTGGAGCCCTGAGAATCCTTATCTCTATGATATGGTAATTTCAACTGGGGAAGACACTGTTGAAAGCTATTTTGCCATGCGAAGTGTTGAAATCAAGCAGGATGATAACAATAAGCCCAGGATATATTTAAATGGTGAACCATATTTTCAAAATGGAATTTTAGATCAGGGATATTGGCCAGATGGGCTATATACAGCACCTAGTGATGAAGCCATGATATTTGATATTGAGCAGGCTAAATCCCTAGGCTTCAATATGATTAGAAAGCATATTAAGATAGAGCCTCTAAGGTGGTATTACCATTGCGATAGGATTGGCATGCTAGTATGGCAGGACATGGTCAATGGGGGAGGAAGATACAATAAGCTTCTGGTGGGGTATCTACCAACCTTGTTTCCGGGGATTTCAGGATTAATCAGCGATAAATGGTACTTCTTATTCGGACGCAAGAATGCAGAAGGGAGAAGGGAATGGTTAGCTGAGTGTGAAGAAACAGTAGTTCATCTTTATAATCATCCATCTATTATAGTTTGGGTCCCCTTTAATGAGGGCTGGGGGCAATTTGATGCAAATAAGGTTACATCACTGATACGCTCGCTAGATGATAGCAGGCTGATTGATCAGGCCAGCGGTTGGTATGACCAAAAGGGTGGAGATTTTAAAAGTATACATAATTATTTTCATCCATTCAAATACACTCCTGATAAAAGAGGGCGCTCAGTTGTACTATCAGAGTTTGGGGGATATGCCTGCTATATATCTGGACATTCCTACTCCCCTATGATATATGGCTATAGGGTCTATATAAATAGCCAGGACCTAGAGGCTGCCCTGCAAAGGCTATATCAGAAAGATATACTAAAGATGAAGGAAGAGGGCTTATCTGCTGTTGTCTACACCCAACTCTCAGATATAGAGGATGAAGTAAATGGGCTCTTCACTTACGATCGAAAGGTATGTAAGATATCAAAGCCACTGATGTGATGCTAGGACCACAAGAAAATAATAAAAGGCATAACCGAGCTATAATACTCGATTATGCCTTATTCACGGCTAAATAACTTATCACTTGGTGAAGGTCTTCACCTATGCTATAAGCTTATCTATTTCTTCACCATTTAGGGATTCCTTTTCTAATAGCTCTTTAGTTATACTATTTAATGCATCAAGATTATTTTCTAATAATTCTCTTGTCTCTTGGTAGAGCTTACTGATTAGGGCCCTGCATTTTTTTATTAACTCCTTATCTATTCCCTCGCTAAATATATGAGTACTGAACAAACCTATGTCAGGATCCATTCCATACTTATTGGTATAATCCATGATAAGAGAAGAGGCCTTCTGAATATCATTACTAGCTCCGGTTGTTATTTCATTTAAACCAAAGATTAATTCCTCTGCAGCCCTACCGGCTAAGAGTATCTTTATATTGCCAAGGATCTGTCTCCCGCTTTGATACATGGTATCCTTAGGAATAGATAGGTTAAAGCCACCGGCACCTCTAACACTGGGTATAATAGTGACCTTAGAGATATAATTTTCCGGAAGCAAAAGCTTAGTAGCCAGGGCATGGCCTGCTTCATGGTAGGCTGTTATTTCTCTTTCGCGCTTGGATATATAACTCAGGTCAGTCTTTGGTGCCCCTGCTAGAACTGTATAGAAGGCCCTGTCTATATTGCTCTGACTAATAATAGGCTTTTTGTCATTGGCAGCAGATATAGCAGCCTCATTAAGCAGGTTTTCTAGCATTGCCCCAGAGAAGCCTACAGTAGATTTAGCCAAGTATTTCAAGTCGATATCATCGGAGAGGGGCTTGTTTTTTGTATGAAGGGCTAGAATTTTTTCTCTAGAGTTTACATCAGGAAGTCCTATCTCAATCTGTCTGTCAAAGCGCCCTGGACGAAGCAGAGCCTCATCTAAGGTATCCAAACGGTTGGTGGCTCCTATGACTACTATTCCTTGATTGTCATGAAAGCCAGACATTTCCGTAAGTAAAGCATTAAGAGTCTGATCTCTCTCGTCATTACTGGCAGAGCTGTTGCGGGCTCTTTTCTTACCTATAGCATCAATCTCATCTATAAATATTACAGCCTTATCGTGCTTCTTTGCCTTATTAAAAAGGCCTCTAATACGGCTAGCCCCCACGCCTACATACATCTGTACAAAATCAGAGCCGCTCATGGCGTAGAAAGGGACATCCGCTTCACCGGCAATAGCCTTTGCCATAAGAGTCTTTCCTGTTCCAGGAGGTCCATAGAATAGTAGTCCCTTTGGCATACGGGCACCTACATCTGTATACTGATTAGGGTTTTTAATAAATCCTATAATATCCTCAACCATGGATTTGGCCTCCACATTACCAGCCACAGAATCCAAAGTAACCTTGACATCTTCATCCTTTTTATTGGCATCTTTTATTAATTTCTTTGTTGCACCTCCACCACGGGTATTATAAATGATTGCAGCCCCAATAGCAGCGACTATAAGAAGACCTGCAATGCTGGACAAGTTATCATTCTTATAGGATACAGGTATTTCATTCATCAGGAGAAACTCTATAAAATCCTCAGATTGAGGATTTGGTACTTTATGTTTTATATCTGCTAGGTCAGATAAATATACATCAAATGTGTGTCCCTCTTTATTTATAATAACCTCTTTTACCTGTCCTTCTTCTACAGCCTCTAAAAAAGAGGGGTATGTTAGCTCAAGCTCAGGTTTATTGATACTATATATTCCTGCCGCTATCAGTATAACTACTATGGCAGTCATTATATAAATCATAATTTTTCTCATTTAACTCCCTCCGGACCTTAATTTATTACATATTTCTACATTAATTGTAACATCTCTATGATATAATTCCACAATCAATATATGGAAAAGAAGAAGCTTAATTTAATTAGGAATAGAGAAATTATAGAGAATATTGTTATAATATAATCAGGAGTACCATTAAATAGAAAAGTATTTTTACATAAGGTCTACTATTAAAAAGAAAGGAAGCATGTTCCCATGAAATATAAGCTTTTAGTAGTTGATGATGAAAAGCATATAGTCACCTTATTAAAGGAATTTTTTGAGTTGGAGGGGTTCTTGGTTTATACAGCAACTAATGGAAGGGATGCTATCGATAAGGTCAATTATAATCCTGATTTGATTTTACTTGATATTAATATGCCAGAAATGAATGGTATAGAAGTATGCAGAAGAATCCGGGATTATGTTAATTGCCCAATTTTATTTTTGACTGCTAGGGTAGAGGAAGCTGACCGAATAAAGGGGCTGATGGTAGGAGGAGATGATTATATCTTGAAGCCATTTAGTGTGGAAGAATTACATGCTCGGGTTCTTGCTCATTTGAGACGGGAGGAAAGAAAGGCTGGAAGTGATAAGATAAGACTGGCCGGGGAGATAACAATTAATTATACCGAGCGAAACATTTTCTATAGGGAGTACAAAATTGATTTCACTAAGACGGAATTTGATATTATAGAATTGTTAACCATGAATATGGGATGCGTTTTTACAAAAGAGAAAATATATGAAAACATATGGGGATTTGATAAGGATGGTGATAGTAATACCATAACAGAGCATATTAGGCGGATACGTTGTAAATTATCAGCTTATGTCAAGCAACCAATGATAGAGACTGTATGGGGAGTTGGTTACAAATGGATTGGATAGATGAGCAAGTAGAAAAAATAAAAAATAATATGAAGATGAGCTCGCTCAAAAGGGTATTATCTATCTACATAGTTATAACGATATTGGTTGTGTCTGCCATCTATATTTTAACTTATATGTATTGCGAAAGCTGGAAATTAGTTCTTTATAGTAAGTACATAGATAATTTTATATATGCAGAACCCTTAGCGGGTTTTGTTAGCCTAGAATTACAAGACATAAGAGGACTAGCACTTATTAATGCAATACAGGACTATTCAATAATACTATACTCGGTAATAGGTATAATCCTAGCAAGCAACTTATTTTATAGAAATAGAATGAGAGAGCCTATTAGACTTTTGAAAGAGGAGGCAGCTAATATAAGTAGAAATGATCTAAGCGTATCCTGTATATATGAAAGTGGAGATGAGTTTGGAGAGGTCTGCAAGGCATTTGAAAGTATGCGATTACACCTCATAAATAATAATGAAAATATGTGGAGTCTGGTCGAGGGCCAGAGGCTCCTAAATGCCACATTTGCCCATGATATTAGAACGCCTTTAACTGTATTACAGGGTTATACAGACATGCTTATGAAGTACTATCCAGAAGGAAAAATAGGCGAAGAAAAACTACTTAATACAATTTCCTTAATGCAGGAGCAAATCATTAGGCTAGGAAAATTTACGGATACTATGAAAGGACTTCAGGATATTGAAGCTTTGCAGATTAAGCCATTAGAAAAGTCCTTCTCACATTTGGAAAAAGAGCTTCAAAAGATTATTGATGGGCTAATGGAAAAAGAAACTATAAAATTTAGTATACACAGCAATATAGAATCCTTAAAGGAAGGGGAGAGAACGGGATATTACGATGAAGCAGTAATAATTGAGGTTGTTAACAATTTAATATCCAATGGATGCTCATATGCTAAGGAGAAGGTTAAGATTTATATTGAGAAAGAACAGACATATCTAAATATTTATGTATATGATGATGGTAAGGGGTTTTCAAAGGAAGAACTGTATTCTGCCCTTAATCCCTATTATAGTAGTAGAAATGATGGGTCTGGCAACTTTGGAATTGGGCTAACCATATGCAAGATTTTGTGTGAAAAGCATGGAGGAAAGATTGCCCTATCCAATAGCATAAATGAGGGTGCCATAGTATGTGCAAGCTTTCGTATAATATAAAAATAATTTTAAATATAGACATAAAATAGTGATTTGCCTGTTAGACTTGGCCTATAAAATGGTAAAGGAGAGATTAGCTATGGATATGAAGATTGAGTTAAAAGATGTAAGTAAATTCTATGGTCGAAAGCAAGCATTGGATCATGTTAATCTTGAAATTCATAAAGGAATGTTTGGTCTCTTGGGCAGAAATGGAGCAGGAAAAACAACTCTTATGAAGATAATTACGACTTTGCTAGGACCAAGTTCAGGCGAGTGCACTGTATGTGGTGTAAATGTAAGGGAAGCTGTTAAGGTTCGACAGATGATTGGATATTTGCCTCAAGATTTTTCTATGTATGGGAACATGACAGCATATGAAGCCCTAGACTATCTTGGCCTATTATCAGGTATACATAAGCAGGGACGAAAAGAAATAATACCTGATTTATTAGAAAAAGTAAACTTGAAAAGTAATTTAAGGACTAAGGTCAAGGCAATGTCTGGAGGAATGCGTAGACGGCTAGGTATTGCACAAGCCATTATGCACAATCCTAAAGTAATAATAGTGGATGAGCCTACAGCAGGCTTAGACCCGGAGGAGCGGATGCGATTTCGTAATCTGCTAACAGAAATTGCCGGGGAACGAATTGTTATACTATCAACTCATATTGTTGGCGATATTGAGGCTACATGCGAGCAAATCGCAGTTATGGACCAAGGGAGGATTATATTTAAGGGAACTGTTTCACAGTTATTAGAAGATGCTATAGGTCATATTTATGAGATAAAAGTATCAAGAATTGAAGTAGAGGAGTTAAAGAAGCAGTATGAGGTGACTAATGTATTCATGCAATCAAGTGAAGCAATGGTTAGATTTATTATAAAGGACAATGATGGTGGAGTCGGTGCTGCAAAGATGGTCCAGCCCAATGTTGAGGATGCATACATGTATTTAATGCATAAGAATGGAGGAGTCAAATGATGTGGATTACTCTGTTTTTAAAGGAATGTAAGGAGATTGGAAGAAGTATTACTTATTATATTTTTTTAGCTTGTCTGTCAGTGTTCTTTGTTAGCCAGATGGGTTCTGTAGATGCAGTGAGTGAACCCTTACCTGGTGCAGAGTCATATGGATGGAAGTATAGTGAGGAAGAAGATGTTATAATGTATTCCGCCTTGGATAATCTTCTATTTGAGCTTGGTAGAAATTCTTTTGTGACATATCCCATAGGTTTCTATAAACAAGTTATTCTAAGTGAAAATGAACAAGAAGAAATATATGAACTACTAGAAGATGTAGTAGAGCAGAGTAAGGATGATCTGACTGAAGCGGTTAAGAAATATGCAGGTTCTATGGACCACTCAGCTGTGGAGTCTATCAATATAAGACCAGACATGACCTATGAAGAATTCTGTGATGTCTTTAATAGAATTGACAAGATATTAGGAGGAGGAAGTAAGTATAGTGATGAAAGAATCTATAGTCATGCCATAGTTAGTAAAACCTATGAGGAGGCTATGGATGATTATAGGAGTATTATAGAGAATGATCATGTGTCAGGTGCATATGCTAGATTGTTTGCTGATTACATGGGAATTATATTAGCTATATTACCTGTATTTTTGGCTGTCACACGTGTGCTAAAGGATCGTCGTGCAAAGGCAGAACAAGTAATATATTCAAAAGGTCGTTCATCAGCAGTGATTATATTAACCAGATATACTGCTATTATTGCTATGACATTATTACCTGTAATTATCTTGAGTATTAATCCTTTATTGCAGACCATATATGTGGCAGCTAACAATGGAATTACAGCAGATTATTTCGCATTCATAAAGATAATATTTGGATGGGTTTTGCCAACGATTCTCTTTTCAGTGTCAATGGGCTTCCTGCTTACAGAGTTAACAAATGGACTCTTGGCAATTCTTTTACAAGCAATCTTTTGGATAGTAAGTGTCTTTGCTGCCAATACAATCATAGTTGGTTATGTTGGTTGGAATCTGGTTCCAAGATTTAATACTGTTGGTTCTTATGAAGTATTTATAAGTATTTTTAATGACCTTGTTAAAAATAGAATTTTCTATACGATAATATCCATTCTAATGTTGTTTGGTTCTATCATCCTATATGATATGAAAAGAAGGGGGCGAATGCATCTTGATAGAGCGTTATCTAAGGATATCAAGAGTAAATCTTAAGCATCATCTGCTTCCACATATCATAGCTGCATTAGGTCTTTGCTTTCTTGCTCCTTTTATTATGGGGGTAAGAAATTTAGATAAATATAATACAGCGAAGTTATTAGATGTTTATCTATCTCTACTAGGAATAGTTATGCTGGTACCTGTATTTTTACCGGACCAGGATAAGGATATACGAGAGCTAATCAGGTCAAAGAGGGAATCGATAGTAGTCATACATTTCATAAGAATAGGCCAAGCATTAATAGTTTTAAGTATAATTGTATTATCCTTTCTTATGTTTTTACAAAAATCTAATTGCATATTTCCCTTTGGAAGCTACTTATATGGGACTATATCAAATTGTATTTTCCTAGGTGGGCTAGGGGTATTCATATACTCCATTATAGATAATATAGCAGTAGCCTATATGGTGCCTTTAATGTATTACATCTCATGTTATGGTGGGGGGAAGAAATATCTAGGGAAATTCTATCTTTTCTCTATGTTTAAGGGTGACATTGAGGATAAAATATATCTTTTAGTAGTAGGTTTGGCTATGCTTATAGCTGGTATATTGATAAGGAAAAGATTTCCAGGTTAGGTCAAAGAAGGAGTACTCTACACTACAATATGCATGCATATAATAGAATAAAGTATATTAGGTGGAAGAGAAATGGATAGTGGTATTCTAGATAACCAACTAAATCTTGCCTTGGATGTACCGGAGGAAGTTAGAGAAAATACAAGGGACCTGGATGTGGGATATAACCCCGAGACCAAGACCTGGGAACTGATTGTAAAGTATAGTGGAAATCTTGAGCGCCTGATAGAGGAACTGGGTATAGGTGTTGTGGAGCTGTCTCATGGTTATGCTATTATAACCATACCCGAGGATCTAATAAATCAACTTATAAATTATGAGGAGATCGAATTCATAGAAAAGCCCAAAAGGTTATTTTATGAGGTGAATGTAGGCAGAATGTCTTCCTGCATTAATCCTGTACAGTCACCCCCATATAGCCTGTTTGGTGAGGGAGTTATAATAGCGATTATAGATTCTGGGATTGATTACTCTCATCCGGATTTTCGCAATGAGGATGGTTCTACACGAATTCTAGCTATATGGGATCAGACAATCCCAGGAAATCCACCAGAAGGATTTCGTATAGGTAGCCTTTATACCGGGGAGCAGATAAATGAGGGCTTACAGACCCCCATGCCCCAACGTTTGAGCATAGTACCAAGTGTTGATTTGAGCGGTCATGGAACCCATGTGGCTGGAATAGCTGCCGGTAATGGTAGGGCAAGTAACGGTCTATATAGAGGGGTGGCCTCCTCCAGTGAGTTGCTTATAGTAAAGCTTGGTGAATCCATAAGTGGCTCCTTTCCAAGGACCACACAGCTTATGGAGGCGTTGGAGTTTGTAGTACGATATTCTATATCCATAGGGAGGCCTCTTGCTATTAATATTAGCTTTGGTAATAACTATGGTTCTCATACTGGAAGAACGCTTTTAGAGAGCTTTATAGATGATATATCCAATATAGGAAGAAACAGTATCGTTATTGGTACGGGAAATGAAGGGGCAGAAGGGAATCACGCTGGTGGGATTCTACAGATGGGAACGGTGCAGAATGTAGAATTTACTGTTAGTGAATTTGAATTTTCACTGAACCTTCAGATATGGAAGAATTACTTTGATCATTTTGATATAACAATCATAGCCCCTAATGGGGTAAGAGTCGGGCCGATACCCACTATACTAGGAACGCAGCAGTTTCGGGTGGCCCAGACAGATATCTTTGTTTATTATGGAGAACCCACACCGTATAATGCACAGCAGGAGATATATATAGAGTTTATACCTGCAATTAATTATGTGAATCCTGGGGTATGGAGAATTGAACTGGTTCCAAGAAAGATTGTGGTAGGTAATTTTGATATGTGGCTACCCTCTGGAGGGGCGAAGAATCCGGCGACTAGATTTTTGACTTCTTCAGAATTTACTACCCTAACTATTCCGTCCACAGCCTACAGAGCTATATCCGTAGGAGCATATAATTCCCTAACAGGTAGTTATGCGCCTTTTTCAGGAAGGGGATATACTAGGGATGTTAGAATTAAGCCTGAGATTGTAGCTCCTGGTGTTAATATCAACTCCTGCTCTCCGGGTGGTGGATATACTATACGTTCGGGAACCTCTATGGCTACGCCCTTTGTAACCGGAGCAGCCGCTCTTCTTATGGGATGGGGAATAGTAGAAGGAAATGACCCATATTTATATGGAGAGAAGTTAAAAGCATACCTTATTGATGGGGCAAGGCCCCTTAGAATTGAACCTGTCTATCCTAATCGATTTCTTGGATATGGTGCCTTATGTCTAGAGGACACATTTAGAAATATGTTCATTTGATAACTTTGTAGCTCATAAAATAACAGAGACAAAAATCGTTTAGCTTGATGATTTTTGTCTCTGTTTTAAATTCTTTTAAGTTCTGATATTATGCCTCGTCTTGGCTGTCTTTCTTCTGTCTGGTATCAGTAAATTTGCCCATTATTATAACTATCAAGGTGAGTAAAAAGATAACAGCAAAGATGCTACCCATACCCTTACCCATAATTTCTAAAGCATATAATATATTTTGACTCATAATAACCTCCATTCCTGCTCGCGTATTCTGCGATTAGCTAACCCTTATATCTTAGGGCATGTTAGCAAGTATATCGCTGACAATTTTTATGATTGCACCACCTGCTACTACGGAAGCAATCTGTCCGGATACATTAGCACTGATGGCATGCATCAAAAGGTGATTAGATGGATCCTCTTTAAGGCCCATTTTCTGTACAACCCTAGCTGACATGGGGAAGGCAGAAATACCTGCGGCTCCAACCATGGGATTAATCTTCTTACCCTTTTTCAAAAACAGGTTGAGGAGTTTAGCAAATAGTACACCGCCTATAGTATCAAATATAAAGGCAATTAATCCTAGGCCCATAATCATTAAGGTCTTCCAGTTGACAAATTGATCAGCCTGCATACTAAAGGAAATGGTAATACCGAGTAATAAGGTAATAAGATTTGCTAAAGTAGTTTGCGCGGTTTCAGAAAGAGTATTAAGTACACCACATTCACGAATTAGATTACCAAACATCAAGAATCCTACTAAGGCTACGGAAGTTGGGGCTACAAGACCTGCCACAAATGTAACTATTATAGGAAAAAGAATTCTGGTAGTTTTTGTAACGGATTGTGGATTGTAGTCCATTCGGATTAAGCGTTCCTTTTTTGTGGTAACCAGCTTAATTGCAAATGGTTGTACTATAGGGACTAATGCCATATAGGAATATGCTGCTACAGCTATGGCTCCCATATATTGTGATTTAAGGATCTTTGAAACTAGTATAGAGGTGGGGCCGTCTGCCGCTCCAATTATTCCAATAGAAGCCGCATCATTGATATCAAATCCAATAAGAACAGCTAAAATTATAGTAACAAAGATGCCAAACTGTGCTGCTGCTCCGAACAAGAACATCTTCGGATTGGACAATAGTGGTCCGAAATCTATCATCGCTCCGATACCAATAAATAGTAGGATCGGCAAAGCCTCCGAAGCGTCAATACCTACTTCAAATAACCATTCAATAACTCCGGTTGCCTTTTCGCTTAATCCAGCTAGCTCCTGAGTAAGTACACCAGAAAAAGGTATGTTAACCAATATTGCTCCAAAACCCATTGGTAGCAACAGTGAAGGTTCAAATCCTTTTGCAATAGCCAGGTAAATAAGTAATGCGCCGACACCGTACATTATCAGTTGCTGCCAGGTAATAGCTAAAATCCCTTCATACAAAAACTCCATAACGTATGTCCTCCTTAGTCCATTTACATAAATAAATCCATTTTATTGTAGCCCAAATAGAATGCTTGTGTCAATCATGATTAGTAAGTATTTTCTCTACTTACACATTTTTATAATATTAGCATAATATAGTAATTGTGGGCCTATGTAACTATACAAATTTCAACTATTTAGTAGCAGGAAACCCCACAAAAGTACACAAATAATATGAAGAATTTCGAGTCAATCTATATAAAGTACCAAATGGCGTTGTGAATAATCACTAAAAATACTTGCGATTTACTTTGAGCTTGCACAAAAGCATCAAACGTGGTACCATCAAAAATGTGGCTTAATAAATAATTATATAGGGAGATGATTGAAATGGAATATGATTTAACATTTTTTCATGTGGCATCTATTGTGATTTCAGTCTTAGCTTTTGGAGTGGCATTGTGGCTTTATCGTTGGGTTGCATCAAGACCATCATCTAACAAGAGGGTGGCAGAGGTAGGACAGCTGATTAAGAATGGTGCTAATACATTTCTAGCTAAGGAGTATAAGGCGCTATTACGATTCACCCTTGTTGTTACAATATTAATTCTTGTATTTTTGCCCTCACCCATTTGGAAGGGTGATCTGCTAGATAATATTTCTATGGCAGTATCCTACATATTTGGTACAGTATTTTCAGGAATTGCCGGTAAAATTGGTATAAGTATTGCTACTATTGCAAATGTAAAATCTGCAGAAGCAGCAACAAAGGGAATCAAACCGTCCTTTATGGCGGGCTACCGTGGCGGCGCTGTTATGGGTATGGCGGTTGTTGGTTCCAGTTTACTTGGTGTAACATTAGTTCTTATGATTACAGGAAACAGTTCGGCTTTACTGGGCTTTTCATTTGGTGCCAGCTCATTAGCTTTATTTGCTAAGGCTGGTGGTGGTATTTTTACAAAGACAGCAGATGTAAGTGCTGACTTGGCTGGTAAGGTTGAGCTAGGAATTCCTGAGGATGACCCTAGAAACCCTGCAGTTATTGCTGATAATGTAGGTGATAACGTAGGTGACGTAGCTGGTATGGGTGCTGACCTTTTTGACTCTAATGTAGCTTCTATGGCAGCAGCTCTAGTTATGGCTACATCATTAGCCAATGCAGAAAAGAATATGGCTATGGTGCTATGTTATGCAGGTATCGGTTTGCTAGCTTCAATTATCGGAGTATTCACCGCTAATATGAAGGAAGGTGGAGATCCAACCAGAGCTCTTAATATGAATACCTATGTAACTACAGCGATATATGGTATTTTAACAGCGATCGCTACTTATGCATTTGATTTTAATTGGCGCATTTGGGGTGCCAGTGCTGTGGGACTTCTTGTAGGTACAGTAATTGGTATTGCCAGTGATTACTTTACCAATGATAACAAGAAACCAGTTCATATGGTTGGAAAAGCATGTGAATCCGGCCCGGCATTCACCATTACTTCTGGTGTATCCTATGGTCTGTTAAGTACACTTCCTGCCATGGTTGGTATTGGTATATCTGCACTTGCTGCATATAAGATTGTTGCTCCTCTTGGGGCAGGCGGTAATGAGGTTGCCTATGGAATGTTTGGTATCTCTATGGCAGCAGTAGGCATGCTTTCTATAGTAGGTATGATTATTTCTAATGATGCTTATGGACCAATCGTTGATAATGCCCGCGGACTTGTTGAAATGGGTGATTTAGGAGATAAGGCATTGGAAATAACCGACTCCTTGGATAGTGCCGGTAATACTGTTAAGGCTGTTACTAAAGGTTTTTCCATCGGTGCAGCAGGTCTGACAGTTATTGCCCTGCTCGGTGCCTTTATTACTGAGGTAAATGATGCTGTTGATGCTATGGGTGGTGTTGATGCCTTTGGTAAGACAATAGAGAAGATTACAGGTTTTGATGTAACCAATCCGATAGTATTCTTTGGATTATTGGTTGGTGCTGCGATTCCTCCTGTATTTTCTGCTATGCTTATGCTAGGTGTTGATCGTAACGCTCAACGTATGATAGCTGAAATTCATCGTCAATTTAAGGAAATAGTGGGCTTAAAGGAAGGAAAACCCGGAGTTAAGCCTGAATATGATAAATGTATTGAGATTGCCACTGTTGGAGCGCTTAAGGAATTAATTCCTGCAGGTCTTGTTGCTATCATATCAACAATGATTGTAGGATTTATAGGCGGTGTTCAGGCAGTCGGTGGCTTTATCACAGGTAATATCGTAAGCGGACTGATATTTGCTCTATTTATGTCCAATGCAGGCGGTCTTTGGGATAACACCAAGAAGTATATTGAAGCTGGACATCATGGAGGTAAGAACTCTGAGGCTCATAAGGCTGGTGTTGTAGGGGATACTGTAGGTGATCCTTTCAAGGATACAGCTGGTCCATCTATAAATACTCAGATTACTGTTGTATCACTGGTAGCTTCTATAATGGCCACTCTATTTCTAACATTTTCTATATTTTAATATAATTGAGCGCTAAGCTCATATAAATAGTTAATTAAAAAAGCTGCATAAGCTAGTATACTCTTGCTTATGTAGCTTTTTCCTTGCTTAATAGGAAAGGTTGTCTAATATTTTTTTGTATTTGTCTAGAATTGTTGCTATATCATGGATGGTGTTGTATAATGTAGGTGAGCACTATATATAGTGGTGAGTGGGTAATTGTTCGGAGGCTGTCATAATGAGAAAACAAAGAATCCTTAAAGGATTTTTATCTACAGGTTTACTTTTTATTATGATAATCATACTTACCGGCTGTTCTGAAGCAGGCGGTTATTATCGAAGTGGAAAAAAATATTTTACTAATGGTAATTATGAAGAAGCTGCAAAAAAATTCAAGTCAGCTATAGATACGAATCCTAACCGAGCAGAATACTATATAGACTATGGCATGGCGCTTATTGGCTTGTCCCGTTATGACGAGGCCATAGAACAGTTTGATCGGATTATTATAAATAAAAATATGGTTATAGTATTAGGAAATAATAAGCGAGCGTTAAGAGGCAAAGGAATTGCCTATATGAAGATGCTAAATTATAGAGAGGCCATTAAATATTTTGATGATGCATTAGATATCAGGGTATTATCAGACCTTGATATGGATATATTGTATTATAAGGGAAAAGCACTTATGTCTACTGGCGCATATAAGAATGCTACAGAGATTTATACTGATATAATTGACAAGTTTGGTGAGGAAGCACAGGTATTGGCGGATAGAGCTTATACATATCAAAAAACCGGTGATTATGATAAGGGTTTAGATGATTATGATAAAGCGATAGCTCTAGATCCAAACAATTATGAATATTATTTTGGAGAATTTAGTCTTTTAAGAGAAATGGGAAGAGATGACCAAGCTCAGGAGGTATTAACTAGGGCGGCAGAGATTGAGGTTAAGTCCAAGGCTGATAAGTTTAACTTGGCTAAGATACATTTTTATCAGGGCCTCTATGACCAGGCCTTTCCTGAGTTGAGTGAGAGTTTCGCCAACGGCTTTATAGATGCATACTTCTATATTGGTGAAATTTATACTAACAAGAAGGATTATTCTACGGCAAAGTATTATTATGAGAAATATATAGAAGAGGGAGGCATTAATAGTCCTGAGGTATATAATCAGCTTGCATCCTGTCTTATCAAAACAGAAGAGTATGATCAGGCCTTGGCATATTTGGAGGCTGGAATAGAGTATGCCGGTAATGACATGATTAGGGTGCTCTTGAAAAATGAGATTATTGTTTACGAGATGCTGGGAGATTATGATAAGGCTCTTACTAAGCTTCGGAACTATATAAGTGCTTATCCCGACGACAAGAATGCCATAAGAGAAAGGTCCTTTGTTATTACAAGAATATTAGATAATAGCAATGACTTAAACAATCAATAAAGAGCTAAATAGCTTTTTATATCACAATACATTAAGATTTTACTTGCGTAAATCTTGTTACTGATTTAGAATGTAAAAACATGTGTAGGAATGGGGTTAGGCATGGCTAAGTTATATGAATTAGAGGATCAGGAGGAGAGGTTCATACTTATAGGTGTGGCCGTTTCTGATAATGATGATACAAAGGAATCCCTGGACGAGCTAAGTGAATTGGTTAGTACCGCTGGGGGTTTTACTGTTGGTATGATAATCCAGAATAGGGAGAAGGTACATCCTTCTACCTACATTGGAAAAGGTAAGATCGAAGAGGTAAGGCAGTTAATATTTGAGACAGATGCTAGTGGAGTTATATGTGATGATGAATTATCACCCACGCAGCTTAAGAATCTAGAAGACGCCTTGCAAACAGTAGTTTTGGACCGGACAGTACTAATTATGGATATATTTGCGAAACGTGCCGTAACTAAGGAGGGTAAGCTCCAGGTGGAGATGGCCCAGCTTAGGTATCGCTCGACAAGGCTGAAGGGCATGGGTAATGTTCTTTCAAGACTTGGAGGTGGAATTGGTACTAGAGGCCCCGGTGAGAAAAAGCTTGAAGTAGACCGTCGGCATATAAGAGAACGTTTGTCTCAACTAAAAAGAGAACTGGAAGGCTTGGAAAAGAACAGAGAAACGGCCAGGAGTCTTCGAAGCCGTAGCAATATTCCTGTGATTGCCATCGTTGGCTATACCAACGCAGGTAAATCAACACTAATAAATCATCTTACGAATGCGGGAGTTTTAGAAGAGGATAAGCTGTTTGCGACCTTAGACCCAACCACCAGAAATTATACCATGGATAGTGGACAGCAGGTTTTATTTACAGACACAGTTGGCTTCATACGCAAGCTTCCTCACCATCTTGTTAATGCTTTTAGAAGTACCTTGGAGGAGGCCAAATATGCAGATATAATCCTGCATGTGGTCGATAGCGCTAATCCCGATGCATACAAGCAAATGCATATAGTATATGATACACTGGCCGACTTGGGCATTAAGGATAAAACAATAATAACAGTATTTAATAAGCAGGATTTAATTGAAGATGAGCAAACCTTAAAGGATTTTAAGGCGGATCATACCGTAAAAATTTCAGCCAAGACCGGTATGGGAGTTGATAAGCTTTTGGAGCTTATAGAAAAGGTGCTGATGGAGCAAAAGATACTTATAGAAAATGTATTTTCTTATAATGATGCAGGTAAGATTCAAATCATACGTAAATATGGGCAACTCTTAGAGGAAGAATTCAGGCAGGATGGGATATTTGTTAAGGCCTATATTTCTAAGGAACTTTATAAGAGTTTATAGAAAAAACTTTATAATTATAAAATACTAAATAATACTAGATATTGTGGAAGAGTTGAAAATCTTACGCATATCTAGTATTTTATCTTGACTTAATATATCAATTCTGATACTATTAAATCACTGAGGTAAGTAAGCGTTATTATATGATTAAAGACAGGATAAAAGATGGGAAGGGAGACTGTTACATATGATGATTAATGTATTAAAAAGAGATGGCCAGGTGGCAGAGTTTAACCTGCATAAAATTAGTGAGGCAATAACAAAAGCCTTTAAGGCCACAGAAAAAATTTATACTGACGAAATAATTAGTTTACTTTCATTAAGGGTTACGGCTGATTTTCAGAGCAAGATAAAAGAAAATAAAATCCACGTGGAAGACATTCAAGATAGTGTCGAGCATGTCCTTGAGCAATCTGGTTATACCGATGTTGCTAAGGCATATATATTGTATCGTAAAAATAGAGAAAAAATTCGTAGCATGAAATCAACAATTCTTGACTACAAAGAAACCATTAACAGCTATGTGAAGGAAGAAGATTGGAGAGTAAAGGAGAACTCCACAGTTACATATTCAGTAGGAGGATTGATTTTACATAACTCAGGAAAGGTCACAGCTAATTATTGGCTGTCTGAAATATATGATGAAGAGATTGCGAATGCTCAACGCAATGCAGACATACATATTCATGATCTATCCATGCTGACAGGTTATTGTGCAGGATGGTCATTAAAGCAACTAATTAAAGAGGGCTTAGGTGGAATACCTGGAAAGATTACATCCTCTCCTGCAAGTCATTTGTCTACCCTATGTAACCAGATGGTTAATTTCCTGGGTATTATGCAGAATGAGTGGGCCGGAGCACAGGCATTTTCATCCTTTGATACATATTTAGCACCATTTGTTAGAGTGGATAATCTTACATACAAGGAGGTTAAGCAGTGTATACAGTCCTTTGTATATGGTGTTAACACTCCAAGTCGCTGGGGAACCCAGGCTCCATTCTCAAATATCACTCTTGATTGGACAGTACCGGATGATTTAGCCGAGCTTCCTTGTATTGTCGGTGGCAAAGAGATGGATTTTAAATATAAGGATTGTAAGAAGGAAATGGATATGGTGAACAAGGCCTTTATCGAGATTATGATTGAGGGCGATGCTAATGGCCGTGGCTTCCAATATCCTATACCTACATATTCTATTACTAAGGATTTTGATTGGTCAGATACAGAGAATAATCGTATGTTATTTGAGATGACTGCAAAATATGGTACACCATACTTTTCAAATTATATCAACAGTGATATGGAACCCAGTGATGTTCGTTCTATGTGCTGTAGATTAAGATTGGATCTTCGTGAGCTTAGGAAAAAGAGTGGCGGCTTCTTTGGATCAGGAGAAAGTACAGGATCAGTAGGTGTTGTTACTATTAACATGCCCAGGATTGCATATTTATCAGAAAATGAGGAAGAATTCTTTAAGCGTCTTAACAGAATTATGGACATTTCAGCCCGTTCACTGAAGGTGAAAAGAGAAGTTATTACAAAACTCTTGAAGGAAGGTCTCTATCCATATACAAGAAGATACCTTGGTACCTTTGATAATCATTTCTCTACAATTGGTCTAGTAGGTATGAACGAAGTTGGTCTAAATGCCAAGTGGCTTGGTAAGGATATGACTAATCCAGAAACCATAGAATTCAGTATAAAGGTTCTTAACCATATGCGTGAACGTTTATCCGACTATCAGGAGGAATATGGTGATCTGTATAATCTAGAGGCATCACCTGCAGAGTCAGCCAGCTACCGTTTAGCAAAGCATGATAGAAAGTATTATCCAGATATTAAGACAGCAGGAAAGCCTGGTGATACACCTTATTACACCAATAGCTCCCATCTTCCTGTGGGATATACAGAGGATATATTCGAGGCTCTTGATATACAGGATGAGCTTCAGACTCTCTATACATCAGGAACAGTCTTCCATGCCTTCCTAGGTGAGAAGCTTCCTGATTGGCAGGCTGCAGCTAAGCTAGTTCGTACTATTGCCGAGAATTATAAGTTGCCTTACTATACCATGTCACCAACCTATTCAGTATGTAGTACCCATGGGTATCTACAGGGTGAACATTTTACTTGTCCTGAGTGTGGTGAGAGGGCAGAGGTATACAGCCGTATAACTGGTTATTATCGTCCTGTTCAGAACTGGAATGAAGGAAAGACTCAGGAGTACGAGAACAGAAGAGTTTATGAGTTAGACAATTCAAGAGTTATGCCAGTAAGTAGTGGAATTAGCAGCGAAAGTCAGATGGTTTTTGCTGGAACTGGGATGGGTGACGGATTATATCTATTTACAACAAAGACCTGTCCAAATTGCAATATAGCTAAGGAATACCTTAAGGATACTAACTATACATTGATAGATGCAGAGGAAAATGTGGATATGGCAAGAGAGTTTAACATCCTTCAAGCACCCACGCTTCTGGAAATTAAAAATGGTGTAATTAACAAATACACTAATGCATCTAATATCAAAAAATACTTAGATGACCAGCTGGTGCGCCTATAAAGCTATTAGTTGTGGCTGAATATATATAGGGGTTGGTGCTGATACGCCAATAAACTTACACCCTGAACAAGCATAGAAGCTATATTTGATTGTCTTAATTGGACTAATAGTCCATTTAGGACAAATCAGGTATAGCTTATGTTTATGTAATAGGAAGTTTTCGCCTATTCACTTAGGGGCTTGAAAAAGTCTTGCCCTCATTTGTCATGTAAGGTACAATAAGAAATATAAATATAGATACTAGGATAATTGCAAAATGGAGGTAAAGTATGAGTTTAGCTGATAATATTTTTATAAATATGTGTAGTGATATATTAAAGAATGGGACCAGTACCGAAGGAGAAAAGGTTAGACCGAAATGGGAGGATGGTTCCTATGCCTATACCATTAAGCAATTTGGAGTTGTTAATAGATATGACCTATCAAAGGAATTTCCTGCATTAACTCTGCGAAGACTGGCCTTTAAATATTGCATAGACGAAATGCTATGGATCTGGCAGCAAAAATCCAACAATATTAATAATCTTAAAAGCAAGATTTGGGATAGTTGGGCAGATGAGGATGGCTCTATAGGAAAAGCATATGGCTATCAGATGGGTGTAAAGCATAAGTATAAAGAGGGGGAGATGGATCAGGTTGATAGAGTGATATATGACCTAAAGAATAACCCTTATAGTAGGAGAATTATAACTAATCTCTATGTTCATCAAGATCTTCATGAAATGAACCTGTATCCCTGTGCTTATAGCCTGACCTTCAATGTAACGAAAAGGGCAGATAGTGATAAGCTTATACTGAATGCTATTCTTAATCAAAGATCAAATGATATACTTGCCGCTAATAACTGGAATGTATGTCAATATGCAGTACTAATCCATATGTTGGCACAGGTCTGCGGTTATCAGGTAGGTGAGCTAGTTCATGTAATAGCGGATGCTCATATCTATGACAGACATATTCCTATTATAGAGGAACTTATTACTCGTCCGACATATGATGCTCCGGAATTTTATATGAATCCAGATGTTAAGGATTTCTACCAGTTTAGGGTTGAGGATTTTGAATTAAGGAATTATAAATATGGTCCTAAGGTGGAAAACATACCAGTTGCGATTTAGCAAAAGAAAAAAACATACTGAAACTAAATTAACTTAAATTTGAAGGAAGGTGTTAATTCTATGAATCTTATCGTAGCTGTTGATAGGAATTGGGCCATCGGATACCGGAACAATCTCCTGGTAAAGATCCCAGCAGATCAACGTTTTTTCCGTAATGAAACCTTACATAAAGCTGTAATTATGGGGAGAAAAACATTGGAAAGCTTTCCCGGGGGTATGCCGCTTAAGGATCGTCTTAATGTAGTTATAACCTCTGACCCCAATTATAGTGTTGCTGATGCTGCAGTAGTAAACAGTATTGAAAAAGCCCTTGAGGTGGTAAAGGATTATAAGCCTGAGGACATATATGTAATCGGAGGAGAGAGTATATATAGGCAGATGCTTCCTCTATGCGATACAGCCCATGTAACAAAGATTGATTATGTTTACAAAGCTGATACCTATTTTCCTAATTTAGATGAAATGGATGATTGGCAGGTTACTGGAGAATCTGATGAACAGACCTACCATGACCTTATATACACCTTCTATAGATATGAGAGAATAAAGAAATAATTCATTATTAGGCCTATACTAGCTAGGTTGATTTTAGAAAATACCACTTGAAATAAATCAGGAAATGGAATATTATAGATAAAACCATTAATCGGAAGAAGCGATTAGTAGGCGGATTAAGTAGGGAAAGAAGGGTTAGAAATGTTAGACATTAAAATCGAATTGACTAAAGAGCCAAAAAACTTACCGGATAAGGATGATCCATTATTGTTCGGTAAAATCTTTACAGATCACATGTTTATTATGGACTATAAGGTGGGCCAGGGTTGGCATGATGCTAGGATAATCCCTTATCAGCCCTTAAGTCTGGAGCCTTCTGCCATGGTATTACATTATGGACAGGAGATGTTTGAAGGGTTAAAGGCTTACAAGGCAAAGGACGGAAGAATATTATTGTTTCGTCCTGATATGAATGCAAAGCGCACAACTAATACCTGTAGGATATTGTGTTTGCCGGAGCTTCCTGAGGATGACTTTGTACAGGCCATTAAAGAATTGGTGAAAATCGATAAAAGATGGATACCCACAAAGGAGGGTACTTCTCTTTATATTAGGCCTTTTATAATTGCTACCTCTCCATTCTTGGGAGTAAGACCTTCCCATACCTATCAATTTATAATTATTCTTTCACCTGTAGGACCTTATTATCCTGAAGGGCTGGATCCTGTTAAGATATGGATTGAAGATGAGTATGTAAGAGCAGTCAAGGGAGGAATAGGCGAGGCTAAAGCAGGAGGTAATTATGTAGCATCTCTTAGGGCCCAGGTTAAAGCCCATGAAGCCGGCTATTCTCAGGTTCTTTGGCTGGATGGTGTCCATAGGAAATATATTGAAGAAGTAGGGGCTATGAACATATTCTTTAAGATAAATGGAACTGTTGTAACGCCTATGTTAAATGGAAGTATACTCCCCGGAATAACAAGGGATTCTGTTATTACGATGTGCAAGGATTGGGGACTTAAGGTGGAGGAACGGTTAATATCAATTGATGAGGTTTATGATGCACATCAAAAGGGATTACTTGAAGAGGTTTTCGGTACGGGTACTGCAGCAGTTATATCCCCTGTAGGCCATCTTCGCTGGAAGGATCATGATATGCAAGTAATGGATGGCGGAATAGGTGAATTAAGTCAGAAGCTTTATGATAATCTGACTGGAATCCAACTAGGTAGTTCTCCAGATAATTATGGCTGGACAGTAGAGGTTATCTAATACTTGCCTACTTTTAGTTTATGTATTATTATATATTGTAGATAAAATAATCCTACATATAGAATGTGTTATGAAGGGATAAAAGTAATAAAAAAAGAAAGGTACAGGTGTTAGGATGAATCAGCTTTATGCAGAAGCAGGTGTTAAAAGAAAAGACACAGCTGCCACTATGGGACTTAGAATATTAATGTTTTTAGGTGTATTTATAGGTATATTTTTAATAATGCTGGGCCAGCTTTGGAGCTATTTGGGAGTGGCCTTAATAGCTGTAGTATTTTTCTTCTATCCAAGGCTTAGCGTGGAATATGAATATATATTTGTAGATGGTCAGTTGGATTTTGACAGGATTACAGGAAAAGCAAAACGTAAAACAATGCTTCGCATAGAATTTGAGCAGGTTGAAATTATGGCTCCATTTAATTCCCCTGCCCTGGATAGCTACAATCATATTCAGTTGGAGAAGAAGGATTTCTCATCACTTAGCAAGGATAGTAAGCCCTATGCTATCATTGCCAGTGCTGACAATAAGAAGATGAAGATCTTGTTTGAACCAAGTGAAAAGATGCTAAATATGATTAAACAGAAGAATTCTAGGAAGGTAATCACATATTAGAATATTAAATGAGGCTGTTGCAAAAACTTGAATTTTGCATAGCCTCATATTGATGTTGACAATGCTTAGATAATTCGATATACTTTTTAAAATATTTACTAGGACAACTAGCCAGAAACTATAGAAACTATTTAACATAATAAGAAAGTGAGGATTAGTACAATGGGTCAAATCATTGGCGAAGGAATAACTTTTGATGATGTATTATTGGTACCTTCCTATTCTGAGGTATTACCAAATCAGGTCGATTTGTCAACGCAACTTACAAATAGTATCAGGTTAAATATACCCCTGATGAGTGCGGGTATGGATACAGTAACTGAGAACCGTATGGCTATTGCTATGGCAAGGCAGGGAGGTATCGGTGTAATTCACAAGAATATGTCAATCGAGGAACAGGCAAATGAAGTGGATAAGGTAAAACGATCAGAGCATGGGGTGATAACAGACCCTTTTTATTTATCTCCTGAGCATACCTTACATGATGCCAATGAACTGATGGCTAAATATAGAATATCCGGTGTACCAATTACAGTAGGTAAGAAGCTGGTAGGTATTATTACAAACCGTGACTTAAAGTTTGAAGAGGATTTTACAAAGAAAATTAAGGAATCTATGACCTCTGAAGGTCTTATTACAGCCAAGGAGGGAATTACCTTAGATGAGGCTAAGCGCATATTAGGTGCTGCCAGGAAGGAAAAGCTCCCTCTTGTAGATGATCAAGGAAATCTTAAGGGTTTAATTACAATTAAGGATATTGAGAAGCAAATAAAGTATCCCCTATCAGCCAAGGATGAGCAGGGGAGGCTTCTATGTGCTGCTGCAGTAGGTATCACAAGTAATATTATGGAGCGTGTAGATGCGCTTATTAAAGTCAAGGTAGATGCCATTGTTATTGATACAGCCCATGGACACTCTGAAAATGTTATTCGCATGGTTAAGACGGTAAGGGATGCATATCCTGATATACAGATTATAGCAGGAAATGTAGCAACAGGAGAAGCAACAAAGGATTTGATTCTAGCTGGTGTAGATGCTGTGAAGGTTGGAATAGGGCCAGGTTCTATCTGTACTACAAGAGTTGTAGCAGGTATAGGAGTACCTCAGATTACGGCAATTATGAATGCCTATGATGTAGCTAAAGCATACGGAATCCCAATTATAGCAGATGGTGGTATCAAATACTCAGGTGATATAACAAAGGCAATTGCAGCAGGAGCTAATGTATGTATGATGGGAAGTATCTTTGCAGGTTGTGATGAAAGCCCTGGTACCTACGAATTATATCAAGGTAGAAAATATAAGGTATATCGTGGAATGGGATCTATTGCGGCTATGGAGAAGGGAAGTAAGGATCGCTACTTCCAGACAGATGCTAAGAAGCTTGTACCTGAAGGCGTTGAAGGACGTGTTGCATATAAGGGTCTGGTGGAGGATACAGTATTCCAGTTGATTGGTGGCCTTAGGGCTGGCATGGGCTACTGTGGAGCCAAGGATATAGAGACCTTACAAGAGACAGGTAAATTTGTAAAGATTACAGCGGCATCCTTAAAGGAAAGCCATCCCCATGATATTCATATAACTAAAGAAGCACCAAACTATAGTGTAGAAGAATAAGATAATACAAAAACAGTATGTTATTATATGGCTTAGAAGCGTATTATAACATACTGTTTTTCTTACCTAAGTATTGTTAATATTACAATGAAAGGGTTATATCCTTGCCTATGGGAGTGTACTGTCTATAGGTTACTCCTGCAGCATCTAGCATCTTTTTTGAAGCAATTACAGTATCAGTATCCGAATACTTGTCGCTTTTATAGATAATTTCACTTATGCCTTTTTGTATTATGGCCTTTGTGCATTCATTACAGGGAAAGAGGGTAGTGTATATCTTTGCCCCCTTTATGTTTGTTCCTGTATAATTTAGGATGGCATTTAGCTCCGCATGACATACATAAAGATATTTTGTGTTCAGGGGGTCGCCCTCGCGACTCCATGGGAAGTCATCATCAGAGATTCCTATAGGCATACCGTTATATCCAACTGAGAGAATTTTATTGTCCTGACTGACGATACAAGCACCCACGCTAGTATTTGGATCCTTGCTTCGCTCCGTTGATAGAAGAGCAATTCCCATAAAGTATTCATCCCATTTGATATAGTCTTTTCTTTTCATATTAATTATCCTCTTGTATTATCAAAATATGGCCTGATAAAAACTATTGTTCTATTTATTAGCCTGTTCGATAACTCCTACAACCTGTACTTTTATTATATTAGTAGAGCCGGTGATACCAAGAGGTACACCTGCTGTCATTACCGCAAGATCTCCTTTTGTCACATAACCTGCTTCCTCAACAGCCTGTAGAGCATGATCGAATAATTCAAAAGTGTCGTGCTCAACTGCGATTAGAAGAGGAGTGATTCCCCATGCCATATTTAATTGTCTGCATATAACAGGGTCTGTAGTACATCCCATTATATGGCATTGTGGACGAAATCTTGAAATCATTCGGGCTGTTTTGCCTGATGTAGTAACAGTTACAATCATTTTAGCATCAAGATCGTGGGCTATAGTAACGGTTGCACGGGAAATGGCATCTGTTACATCAAGCTCATCAAGATGTTCCCGTTGAATAAAGCGCTTTTTATAATCAATATCTGCTTCGGTTCTTATGGTTATCTTAACCATGGTTCGCAGTGATTCTAAAGGATAATCTCCTGCAGCAGTCTCTCCGGAAAGCATTATTGCACTGGTACCATCATATATAGCGTTAGCCACGTCCGTAATCTCTGCCCTGGTAGGCCTTGGATTCTTAAGCATAGAGTCTAGCATCTGAGTTGCTGTTATAACCTGTTTACCGCTATTATAAACCTTTTTAATGATTTTCTTTTGAAGAGCTGGTAACTCCTCGAAAGGAATTTCAACACCCATATCACCTCGGGCAATCATGATGCCATCGGCTTCTCTAATGATTTCGTCGATATTATTAACGCCCTGAAGATTTTCTATCTTAGCAATAATCTTAATTTGTGAATTATGCTTATTTAGCATTTTTCTAATCTCAAGTACATCCTCAGCAGTTCTTACAAATGATGCTGCGATAAAGTCAAATTTATGCTCAATGGCAAACAATATATCCAAGCGATCCCTTTCGCTTATATATGGCATAGATAGATGAACACCTGGTATATTGACTCCTTTTCTGTTGGAGATTATACCATTGTTCTTTACTCTACAGATAATATCAGTAGTAGTTACCTCTTCAACGGTCATCTCTATGAGGCCGTCGTCTATCAATATCTTAACTCCAGGATCAACATCATATATTAAGCTAGGATAGCTGACTGAGACCTGTGTATTGTCCCCCTCAACATCTCTGGTAGTTAATATAAATTTCTGTCCTGCTTTTAGTGCTACCTTTTTATCATCCTTAAAGCTACCTATACGTACTTCTGGTCCCTTAGTATCCATAAGTGTAGCTATAGGTTTTTTTAATTCATTGCGGTACTTTTCTATTTTTCGAAATCTTTTTAGGTGCTCCTCATGGCTACCATGGGAAAAGTTGAATCTGGCAACATCCATTCCCAATCGTATAAGCTCCTTTATAATCTCGTCATTATCTGTTGAAGGTCCTAGTGTACATATAATCTTTGTTTTTCTCATTTTTTTCTCCGTTTCTTAATTTTGTGCTCCAAATTGAGTCTATTCTAATTTTATTTTCGAAAGCTTGAATAATAAAATATATTTATATAGAGTTATTATAATAATTTTGCGTATTTTAATCAACTATGAATCATCAAGCAGCTCATTATAATTTATATTTTTATATCAGGGATTTTGCGGTATTTGATTCCTGAGTGCTTTTTTTGATATAGATGACCTAAATATAGAGTTAAACTACCCAGCAATATGAAAGCTGTAATCAATATAGCACAGTGTAAGAAAAATGTTGAGGGCAATATATTAATAACTGGGTCAGTTATAGGATCAAATATCCAATAATCATTATTGAAAAATATCTTATGAAATATCACAAATGACTTATCAAAATCTATGGCTAGAAGTAAACCAGTTATTACCGGAAGTACTATAGCTGTTATAGAGGATACAAGCAAGTAACTGTAGTCTCTTTTTCGTAGTTTATATATGATTATGCCTAATGCAGATATTAGGGATAAAGCACCAATCCCATAAAAGGCCATAAAAATATCCTTAACCTCTTTAAAGTGCTGTATACCGGATGGGGAAGCATCCAGTGAAGGGAAGGATAGGTTGCCCTTATAAAATGGAGACGAGTAATCAATCAAAGCCTTGTAATTTTCAATAATCATATCTTTAGAATATCCTGATATTTCGGGTATATTCAGTAGCTTTACATCAAGATAATATAATGGTCTAAAATTTATAGTAAATACAACTCCAAGAGATAAGAATAATAAAGTAAAAACCAAACCTATAAGCAAATCAGACGCCTTAAATTTTCTTATCTTTCTCATTTACATTCTCCCTTTAGTTCAATTTCATAGGAATTATAGTATACTTTAAGTAGGTTTGCAACCGTAAATCTATGCTAATATTTAAGAGAAGTTCAGTTAATGATAAGTACATATAATAAGCAGCATTAGAAATAATGAATTGTATTTCAAAATTAACTGGGTTAAGATTTTTATAGAATATAAATAAGAGGAGTGTTATCATGAGAGCATTAATCAGTGTATCAGATAAAAGTGGTATTGTCGAGCTTGCCAAGGAACTGGTATCACTAGGTATTGAGATTATTTCCACAGGCGGGACTTATAAAAAGCTTAGGGAAGCCAAGATTCCAGCAATTGAAGTTTCGGAGCTAACAGGCTTTCCGGAATGCCTTGATGGCCGAGTTAAGACACTTCATCCTGTAGTTCATGCAGGATTACTTGCTATGAGAAGCAATCCCTCACACATGAGACAACTTGCCGACCTTAATATAGAAACTATAGATCTTGTAATAGTAAATCTTTATCCCTTTAAAGAAACCATACTTAAGGATGGAGTTAGCAGAGCAGAGGCAGTTGAAAATATAGATATAGGAGGGCCCACCATGCTTCGTTCTGCTGCAAAGAATTATCAGGATGTGGCTGTGGTTGTAGATCCCGAAGATTATGATAGAGTGATATCTGAGCTTAAGGAGCAAAGGGAAGTTAGCATAGATACAAAGCTTTATCTAATGCACAAGGTATTTATGCATACCTCGGCTTATGATGCTCTTATAGCTGATTATATTAAGAAAGAGAGAAATGACACATCTTTACCGAAGACACTTACTCTAACCTATGAGAAGGTTCAAGATATGAGGTATGGGGAGAACCCCCATCAAAATGCTGCATTTTATGAGGAGATAGGAAAAAGAAAAGGCTCTTTGGCTGATGCCGTACAACTAAACGGTAAGGAATTGTCCTTTAATAATATAAATGACACAAACGGGGCTCTGGAGCTATTAAAGGAATTTAGTGAACCTACTGTTGTAGCCTGTAAGCATGGTAATCCTTGTGGCGTAGGTAGTGGTGATAATATATATGATGCTTGGAAGAAGGCTTCATCAGCAGATATGGTATCAATTTTTGGTGGAATAGTGGTCTTAAATCGCCAGGTAACTCTTCCTGTGGCAGAGGAGATGAGCAAAATATTCCTAGAAGTGGTTGTGGCTCCTTCATATGATGAGGAAGCACTTAAGTTACTTCAGGCTAAAAAGAATGTTAGAGTGCTAGAGCTAGCCGATATAGAGATCCCTCAGGATAAGGATGCCTATGATCTTAAGAAAGTTAATGGTGGATTGATAGTACAAACAATAGATAGTAAGCTTCTTGAAGAGGATAAGCTAAAGGTTGTTACAGAGCGTACCCCTAGTAAGAAGGAAATGGATGATCTTCTATTTGCATGGAGGGTTGTGAAATTCGTCAAGTCAAATGGAATTGCTCTTGCAAAGGATATGCAGACTGTGGGAATTGGACCTGGTCAGGTGAATAGAGTATGGGCCACAAGGCAGGCTATAGAGCATGCGGCAGAATTAATAGACCCTGATGCTACTAAGGGAGCAGTGCTTGCCTCCGATGCCTTCTTTCCCTTCGATGACTGTGTTGAGGCTGCTCATCAAGCAGGTATAACTGCCATCATTCAACCCGGTGGATCCATAAGAGATGAAGACTCCATTAAAAAATGCAATGAGTACGGGATTGCCATGGTATTTACTGGCATGAGACATTTTAAACATTAAATAAGTTTTTATCTAATAGGACTAGTCTGTCAATAAAAAAGCGATATAAATTACTAAAAGTAATTTATATCGCTTTTTGACTTGTTACAACCCACCTTACTATAACTTGTTAATATGTTTACATTTATATCAACATTAGGTTAAGTATTCTCGATTATAACTTTACAACATTTGCAGCCTGAGGACCTTTGTCGCCTTCAACTACTTCAAATTCAACATTGTCACCCTCTTCAAGTACCTTGAAGCCGTCCATAACAAGTGCTGAAAAATGTACAAATACATCGTTTCCTTCCTCATCGGATATAAATCCGAACCCCTTTTTAGCATTAAACCATTTTACTGTACCCTTTTTCATAAAAAAGCCTCCTAAAAACAGAATAAAATTAAGTTACCATAATCGGTAATGATAGGCTAAACTTACCACAATTTATAGTAAAAGTCAAACCTTCTTTGTGGATTTATGTAACATTTTCTTTGTAAATAAGTAATATAATTACTTTTGATATTATGTTATTTTATTGAGTATATTAAATGACAAATCATCAAATTTATGTTATTATGATTAGGCGATTACTAGAAATTGCCATATGGACTTTTGGCGGATGCTGAGGTCTACTTGAAATTATATATGATAAGGAGAAGATAGTATGAAGATAGATATACCTTCTGGATATCAACTGATTTTTGATGAAAAGCTTGAGGATGTAAATGGTTACGGAGCTTATATAGTACATGAAAAAACTAGGGCCAAGATAGCACTGATAAAGACTGAGGACACTAACAAGGTGTTTAGCATAGGATTTAGAACACCCCCAAAGAACAGTACTGGTGTACCTCATATTATTGAGCACTCGGTTTTATGTGGGTCTAAAAACTTTCCAGCTAAGGACCCTTTTGTAGAGTTAGCCAAGGGCTCGCTTAATACTTTCCTAAATGCCATGACTTATGCTGATAGGACTCTTTATCCGGTAGCTAGTCAAAATGATCAGGACTTCAAAAATTTGATGCATGTTTATCTAGATGCGGTCTTTTATCCTAATATATATAGCAGGAAGGAGATTTTTGATCAAGAGGCATGGCGTTATACTCTTGAGAATGAGGACGATGACCTAGAGATAAATGGAGTTGTCTATAATGAGATGAAGGGTGCCTTCTCAACACCTGAGCAACAGCTGATGAGGCTTAGTCTAAATTCCTTATATCCTGATACCCCATATGGAGTAGTATCAGGAGGGGATCCGGAGGTTATCCCGGAGTTAACCTATGAGGAGTTTTTAGATTTTCATAAAACCTTTTATCATCCATCCAATAGCTATATATATCTATATGGTGACTTGGACTTTGAGGAGAGATTAATATGGCTGGATAAGGAATATCTATCTAATTTCGATTACTTAAAGGTGAATTCCGAGATAGAGGCTCAGAAGAGCTTTGATGCTCTTAGGGAGACGCAGGCCCTATATTCCATAGGCGAGGATGAAGACCCAAATGAAAATACTTATTTCAGTCTAAATATCTCTATAGGTAAGGATAAGACCAGGGAGCTTACCTTGGGATTGCAGATACTTGATTATGTGCTTTTTGAAGCACCTGGTGCGCCTGTAAAGCAGGCTCTACTGGATGCAGGAATTGGTAAGGATATTTTAAGTCAACTTAATATTGAATATCTTCAACCTATGATTTCAATAATTGCCAAGAATGCAGATGAGGATAAAAAGCAGGAATTTCTGTCTGTAATTCATAGTAGCTTATCAAAGTTAGTAGCAGATGGGTTAAATGAGAAGTCTCTACTTGGAGCTATCAATATATTTGAATTTAGATACAGAGAGGCCGATTATGGTAGCTTATCTAAAGGATTGATGTATGGACTTAGAGTTATGAGAAGCTGGTTATATGATTCTGATAAGCCCTTCTATTTCCTAAAGGACTCGGAGCTATATGAGAAGATGAGACAATATATTGGTACAGGTTATTATGAGCAGCTTATAAATGATTATCTGATCAATAATAATCATAGATCTTTAGTTACCTTGATACCTAAGGCAGGGCTCAATAAAATCCGTGAGACAGAACTGAAGGAAAGGCTTGCTTCCTATAAGAAAAGTCTATCAAAGGAAGAGCTTGAAAGAATCATTATTGATACAAAGAATTTAAAAGAGTATCAGGAAACTCCTTCTACAAAGGAGGAGTTAGAGGCTATTCCTCTGCTAAGTAGAGAGGATATTGGACCTAATCCACAACCTATATATAATGAAGAGAAGTCCTTAGATGGTGTAAGAGTTATTCATCATGAGGTCTTTACAAATGAAATCGCCTATATTAAGCTTTTGTTTGAGATAAAGGATATACCCAAGGAGCTACTGCCTTATCTTTCCTTACTTACACAAGTATTAGGTTATGTAGATACTGATAACTATAGCTATTTGGAATACTCCAATGAAGTCAATCTTCATACTGGTGGCATATATCACAATGTAAAAAGCTATTCAAGCAAGGGTAGTGCTGACGAATATCTGCCCTTGTATGAGATAGGTACTAAGGTAATGTATGATAATATACCTCAGGCCTTTAGACTTATAGAGGAGGTGCTTTATCATACACAATTAAAGGATTATAAGCGGTTAAAGGAGATTATTGATGAAATAAAATCTGGGATGCAGATGTTATTTACATCATCAGGACATTCGGTAGCTGCCAATAGAGCCATGTCATATTATTCTGCACAGGGTGTGTTCAAGGAGCAAACTCAGGGAATAAGTTTCTATGAATTTATAGATGATATAAGCACCAATTATGGCCAGAAGAAGGACCTTGTGTTTAGCAAGCTTAAGGAACTTATGGAGATGGTGTTTGTCAAGAATAAGCTTATGGTAAGTATCACAGCTGATAAGGATGGATATAACAGGTTCACCAAAGACCTAGCATCTTTAATTGCGGGCTTGCGTGAAAGCACTTCGGAAAGACAGTTTGTGGGCTATGATAGAGTTCCCCTTAAGCCCAGATGTCTAAACGAAGGATTTAAGGCGGCCTTACAGGTACAGTATGTTGCTAGAGCAGGCAATTATTTAAAGGCAGGTTATAAATACACAGGAGCAATGAAGGTGCTTAGAACCATATTAAGCTACGATTATCTTTGGCAGAATGTTAGGGTTAAGGGGGGAGCATATGGTTGCATGTGTGGATTTTCTGGAGTAGATGGAGATGTATACTTTACTTCCTACCGTGATCCAAACCTTATGAGTACAAATGATGTTTATGAGGCTATCCCTGAATTTATAAAGGATTTTACAGCGGACGAAAGGGATATAACCAAAAGTATTATAGGTACTATAAGTACACTTGATATACCTATGACCCCTCAAACAGAGGGTGCGAGATCTTTAAGTATGTTACTTTCAGGCGTAACCTATGAGGACCTATTAAAGGAAAGAAATGAAATTATAAATGTAACACAGGAGGATATCCGTTCTCTTCATGAGCTTGTTCAAGCAGTCCTTAAAGAAGGAAATATCTGTGTAATTGGTAACGAAAGTAAGATTGAAGAGGATAGAGAATTATTTAAAGAGGTTAAGAACCTAATGTAATAGTGGAACGCTAAATTAAATAACACTAAGGAAATTATATACGAATTTGTATAGGAATGAGGATACTATGCAGGAAAATAAGAAAAAATCTGGATTTGTTACTCTGATTGGCCGACCGAATGTTGGTAAGTCCACATTGATGAATCATTTAATTGGACAGAAAATTGCAATTACATCCAATAAGCCACAGACAACAAGGAATAGAATACAAACAGTCTTAACTGATGAACGGGGTCAGATTATATTTCTTGATACGCCGGGAATTCATAAGGCTAAGAATAAGCTAGGCCAATATATGGTCAGCGTAGCAGAAAGAACCCTTAAGGAAGTGGATTTGGTTCTTTGGTTGGTAGAACCCAGTACCTTTATAGGGGCGGGAGAGAGGCATATAGCTGAACAGCTTATGCAGATAAAGACACCGGTCATACTTGTAATAAACAAGATTGATATGGTTAATAAGGGCGAAATATTATCATTTATCAGCGCTTATAAGGATATTCTCAACTTTGCAGAGATCATTCCAGTCTCTGCTCTTAAGGGTGAGAATACGGAAGAGCTGACCAAGCTAATTTTTAACTATCTTCCCTATGGCCCTCAGTATTATGATGAGGACACCATAACAGATCAGCCTGAAAGGCAGATTGTAGCAGAGCTTATTAGAGAGAAGGCTCTAAGGTACTTGGAGGAAGAAATACCTCATGGTATAGCCGTGAGCATAGAGCAAATGAGGGAGAGAAATAACCGAGCGTTTGATACTAACTCCTCAGATGCTTCGGGTATTATGGATATCCATGCTACAATCATATGTGAGAGAGATAGCCATAAGGGTATTATAATAGGCAAGGGTGGTAGCATGCTAAAGAAGATAGGTACTCAGGCAAGAAGAGAGATTGAGAACCTATTGGATTGCCAGGTAAATCTACAACTTTGGGTAAAGGTTAAAAAGGATTGGAGAGATAGTGATTCCTTATTGAGGAATTATGGGTATAGTAATAAAGACTTAAGATAGAAAAAAGGCCTTATTAGGTATAATTGATACCAATTATATTTGTCAAGGCTAAATATTAAAATACAAATGGGATATTCTAACCAGTTTAGAAAGATGCTAGATGGGAAACCTAAAAGATAGATAATTAGTCTAAGATCTATCTTTTTAGCAGGATGAGCTAGGGTTTACTTCATTCTGAATGACAAAATATATTTATCATGGTTAGGGGGCTCATTTATGAAGAATTATGATTATTGGAAAGATTTTGTCAAGACAGGCAAGATTGATGATTATTTGAATTACATCGCATGTACTAGGGAAGAGAGTTTTAAGGATTATGACAATGTCGTAGATAGTAAAGAAGAAGGTGGTTTTCATGCCGGCAGCAACAACCGTGACGGGAATGGTTCTATCAGCCATGCCGGTTGGAGATTATGATAAACGGTTAGTTATATTGACCAAGGAACGAGGGAAAATATCAGCATTTGCCAAAGGCGCTAGGAGACCAAACAGCGCCTTATTGGCATGCAGTCAACCCTTCTCCTTTGGGAAGTTTTCTTTATTTATAGGAAGATCCTCCTATACCATTGCTTCAGCTGAGATGTCCAATTATTTTTCTGAGCTAAGAGATGATATAGAAAGTGTCTACTATGGTATGTACTTCTGTGAATTTGCTGACTTTATAACTAAGGAGAACAATGATGAGAAGGAAATATTAAAGCTTTTGTATCAGACGCTAAGAGCTCTAGCAAAAAAGACTATTGAGCTACCCTTAGTTAGATTGGTTTTTGAATTTAAGATTATGGCCTTAAGTGGACTAGCACCTCAGGTGTTCGAATGTGTAAAATGTGAAGATAAGGAGACTATTAGTTTATTTTCTGTTTATAACGGAGGTTTATTATGTGTCGACTGTCGACAAAATGATAAATCTGCTATTAGACTCTCTACATCATCTATCTATACGCTACAGTACATAATATCAAAGGATATAGAGAGCCTATATAGCTTTAGGGTCAGCCCAGAGGTGCTTAAGGAGCTTGAACTCTGTATCAAGGGCTATTTGAAGCATTATTTAAACCATGAATTTAAGGCCGTTGAATTGTTGCAGTCATTATAGCAAATTTAGAGTTGAAATTATTTTCCTTTAAGGTTAAAATGGTATGAACTCAGTCGGTACTATGGAGGATGAATATGAAGAGAGTATTAATAGGTGTTATTTCTATATTGAGTATTCTGATGTTAGCTGGATGTAGTAAGAAGGAAATATTTATAAGTACAGATAACGTCACAGATAATACAATACTTGTAAAGCGTGATGGTAGTTTATATGTGGCTATTGCTGAAGAGTTTGATAAAAGTTACTATAACCTAGATGAGCTAAATGAGTTTATAACAAAGGAAGTAAATGCTTATAACGATAAGCAGGGAAGCAAGGAAGTAACTATAGAAGAGCTTGAACTTAAGAATGGTAAGGCAGTGATGATACTTGGTTATACTAAGATGGCACATTATAGTGCATTTAACAATGTGCCGGCAGCATATTTTAGTTCCGACACTGAGAATGTGGCCCTGGAGCTTCCTTCCCAGTACCTAGACGCAAGAAAAAATACCCAAGTGGATAAGGATACTGCATTCAAGAGTGGTAAGAATCAAGTACTTGTTCTCTACGAGCCTTATGAAATTATAGTTGAGGGTGATATAAGATATTATAGTGACAATGCAACCCTTGTGGATGAAAGCAAGCTAAAGAGTGATAGTGAGGAGATGACAGTAGTTATCTATAAGCCTTAGCATTAATTAAAACTAGAATTCAAATTGTAAAAATAATTTTAAAGTAAATATAATTAATATGTGAGGATGAGAAAGTATGGAAAAAACAATGGACAAAATTGTAGCCTTGGCAAAGGCAAGAGGCTTTGTATATCCCGGATCTGAGATATACGGTGGTCTAGCTAATTCCTGGGACTATGGTAATCTAGGTGTTGAACTTAAGAATAATGTGAAAAAAGCATGGTGGCAGAAGTTTATTCAGGAAAACCCTTATAATGTAGGCATAGATAGTGCTATTCTAATGAATACTCAGACTTGGGTTGCATCAGGTCATCTCGGGGGATTCTCAGACCCACTGATGGATTGTAAGGAATGCCATGAACGCTTTAGAGCAGATAAGATTATTGAAGATTACATGGCAGAGCAAGGAATACAATCAGAAGGCTCTGTAGATGCTTGGTCTCATGATGAAATGAAAAAATATATTGATGATAATAATATTTCTTGTCCAACCTGTGGCAAACATAATTACACTGATATACGTCAGTTTAACTTGATGTTTAAGACGCACCAAGGTGTTACTGAGGATTCAAAAAATGTTGTATATTTAAGACCTGAGACAGAACAGGGTATATTTGTTAATTTCAAAAATGTACAAAGAACTTCCCGTAAGAAGATACCCTTTGGTATCGGTCAGATCGGTAAGTCCTTCCGTAATGAAATAACACCAGGTAACTTTATCTTCCGTATAAGAGAATTTGAACAGATGGAACTACAATTCTTCTGTGAACCTGATACAGATTTAGAGTGGTTTGCTTATTGGAAGCAATTTTGTATTGATTGGTTAAAGAATCTGGGGTTAAAGGATGAAGAGCTAAGGGTAAGAGATCATGGTCCTGAGGAACTTTCTTTCTATAGTAAAGCCACCACAGATATCGAATTCCTATTCCCCTTCGGATGGGGCGAACTATGGGGTATTGCAGATAGTACGGACTATGACTTAACGCAGCATCAAAATCACTCCAAGGTAGATATGAGCTATTTTGATGATGAAAAGAAGATTAAGTATATACCTTATGTAGTGGAGCCTTCCCTTGGTGCAGATCGTGTTACATTAGCGTTTTTATGTTCTGCATATGATGAAGAGGAGCTTCCAGATGGTGATAAACGAACAGTGCTTCATTTCCATCCAGCTATTGCACCTGTTAAGATTGGTGTTCTTCCTCTTTCAAAAAAACTGGGTGAGCAGGCTGAGAAGATATATCTGGACCTTTGCAAATATTATAACTGCGAATATGATGATAGAGGTAATATAGGTAAGCGTTATCGTAGACAGGATGAAATAGGCACACCTTACTGTATCACATATGATTTTGAATCAGAGACTGATGGTAGTGTCACTGTCCGTGATAGGGATACTATGGAGCAGGAAAGAATTAAAATTGAGGATCTAAAGGCATATTTTGAGGATAAGTTCAGATTTTAGAAAAAGTACTTCCCTAATTTACTAGAACTGTGATATAATGCTTTTTGGTGACTAGAAATATATTGCTATAGTCTTGAGAGTAACAATAATTTTTTATTGTGAGAAATCCAATCCGTGCTATAAATACAGGCTAAAAATTGTGAACTACGGATTATAGATACTAAAATATATTTAGGAGGTTATACACGACATGACAAAATGGGTATATTTGTTTAAAGAAGGCGACGCTTCCATGAGGAACCTTCTTGGTGGAAAAGGTGCTAACCTTGCCGAGATGACTAAGCTTGGTCTTCCAATTCCACAAGGATTTATCGTTACAACAGAAGCTTGTAATGACTACTATGCTAGAGGCAAACAGGTTACAGACGAAGTTAAAGAGCAAATATTCAATGCTTTAGCTGAATTAGAAAAAGAACAGGGCAAAAAATTTGGAGATAACGAGAATCCATTACTAGTTTCAATTCGTTCAGGTGCAAGAGCATCTATGCCAGGAATGATGGATACAGTTCTTAACTTAGGTTTAACTGATGTTGCAGTAGAAGGTTTCGCTGCAAAAACTGGTAATCCAAGATTTGCATATGATTCTTACAGAAGATTTATCCAGATGTATGCTGACGTTGTTATGGAAGTTAGCAAGGAGAAGTTTGACGTAGTATTCGATGCTGTTAAGGAAGCAAAAGGTGTAGAATTTGATACTGATTTATCAGCAGAGGATCTAAAAGAAATAGTTAAAGGATTTAAAGAAGTATATAAGAAAGAACTTGGAGAAGACTTCCCTCAAGATCCTCGTGAGCAATTAATTGCATCTATTACAGCTGTTTTCCGTTCATGGGACAACCCTCGTGCTATCTACTACAGAAGAATGAACGACATTCCAGGAAGCTGGGGTACTGCAGTTAACGTTCAGGCAATGGTATTTGGTAACATGGGTGATACATCTGGTACAGGTGTTGCATTTACCCGTAACCCATCTACTGGTGAGAATATAATGTATGGTGAGTACTTAATCAATGCACAGGGTGAAGACGTTGTTGCAGGTATTAGAACTCCTCATCCTATCTCCATGATGGAAGAAGAATTACCAGAAGCATATGAAGACTTCATTAGAATTGCAGATCTATTAGAGAAGCACTACAAGGATATGCAAGATATGGAGTTCACAGTAGAAGATAAGAAGTTATATATTCTTCAAACCCGTAGTGGTAAGAGAACAGCTCCAGCTGCTTTAAGAATCGCCTGCGAATTAGTGGAAGAAGGCATGATAACTAAGGAAGAGGCAATTGCAAGAATAGATGCTAAAGCATTAGACCAATTACTTCATCCAGGATTCGATGAAAAAGTATTAAAGGCTTCTACACCAATCGGAAATGCTCTACCAGCATCTCCTGGTGCAGCAGCAGGTAGAGTATACTTTACAGCAAAGACTGCAAAGGAAGCAAATGATAGAGGTGAAAGAGTAATCTTAGTTCGTCTTGAGACTTCTCCAGAAGATATTGAAGGTATGCATGCATCAGAGGGTATCTTAACAGCCCGTGGTGGTATGACATCTCACGCTGCAGTTGTTGCTCGTGGTATGGGTGTTGCATGTGTATCTGGTTGTGAAGGCGTTCAGATTAATGAAGAAGGTAAATACTTCACCTTAAATGGCAACACAATTAAAGAAGGTGAATATATTTCACTGGATGGTACAGCTGGTAATATCTACTTAGGTGATATTCCAACTGTTGATGCAGAAATCAGTGGAGATTTTGATACAATTATGAAATGGGCTGATGAAATCAGAACCATGAAGGTTAGAACTAATGCAGATACTCCTGCAGATGCTGCTAAGGCAATTGAGTTTGGAGCTGAAGGTATTGGTCTGACTCGTACTGAGCATATGTTCTTTGAGCCTGACAGAATTCCTAAGATTAGAAAGATGATTCTATCTAAGACAGCTGAAGCTAGAGAAGCTGCATTAGAGGAGTTAATTCCATTCCAGAAGAATGACTTCAAGGGTATCTATGAGGTTATGGAAGGAAGACCTGTTACTATCCGTTTCTTAGATCCTCCTCTACATGAGTTTGTACCTACAGCAGATGCTGATATTGAAGCGCTTGCTAAGGAAATGGGCTTAACATTTGAAGAGGTAAAAGCAACATGTGAATCCTTACATGAGTTCAACCCTATGATGGGTCATAGAGGATGTCGTCTAGCTGTTACTTATCCTGAGATTGCAAGAATGCAGACCAGAGCGGTTATGGAAGCAGCTATCGAAGTAAAAAATGAAAAAGGCTTTGATATTGTTCCTGAAATCATGATTCCTCTTGTAGGTGAAAAGAGAGAGCTTAAGTATGTTAAGGATGTTGTAGTAGAGACAGCAGAAGCTGTTAAGAAGGAAATGAACTCTGATATCTCATACCAAGTAGGTACTATGATTGAGATTCCTCGTGCTTGCTTATTAGCTGATGAGATCGCTGATGAGGCTGAATTCTTCTCCTTTGGAACCAATGACTTAACACAGATGACATTTGGTTTCTCCAGAGATGATGCAGGTGGTTTCTTAGATGCTTACTATGAGACAAAGATTTATGAGTCAGATCCATTTGCAAGACTTGACCAGGATGGCGTAGGCCAGTTGGTTAAGATGGCAGCTGAGAAGGGTCGCGCAACTAAGCCTAATCTGAAGCTCGGTATCTGTGGAGAGCACGGTGGAGATCCATCAACAGTTGAATTCTGCTATAATGTAGGATTAGACTATGTGTCCTGCTCACCTTTCCGCGTACCTATCGCAAGACTTGCAGC
>JAAYPG010000118.1 GCA_012519905.1 Clostridiales bacterium
GGTAAAGGAATTGATGGTTGAAGGTCTGCTTTCTATTCAAGCAGGTGAGAATCCAAGAGTTATAGAGGAAAAGCTAAAATCATTCCTATCTCCGACTAAGAGGGAGGCTCTATTAGCAGAAAGCGGTGAAGATATTGGCTAGAAAGAAAAGAGAAGAAGCATCTTCTGGAGGCAATGCTCCGTGGTTAAATACCTTTGCGGACTTAATGAATCTTTTACTATGTTTCTTTGTTATGCTATTTGCGATGTCTGAGGTTGATGCAGAGAAATTTCAAGAATTAGCTATATCCATGTCTAATTCAATCGGTATTTTCGATGGTGGAGGCAAGTCCTTCGGTGATGGACCATTGATTTCATCTGGTATGACACAACTAAATAATCTGGATCAATATACAATAAACATGGGTAAACAGGGGCATGAAACAAAGATTGAAAATGAAGGTGAATATGACCCAACTACTAAGGAGAATACCATAGATTCAGAATTCGACGGTAGTCTTAGCCAAGCCTTTGAAATTATGCAGGACAAGATGGAAGAGGTCTCAGGTGAAATGTATGGTTCTGTAGAAGCTCTTACAGAGGAATATAATCTAGGCGATTATGTTGAGCTCAGCATAGATCCAGAATTTCGATATGTACAGCTATCCATGAAGGGCTCAATACTCTTTGAATCAGGAAAAGCTGACATTATAGATGATGCAAAACCAATACTTGCCAAGATTGGAGACCTTCTAGCTAATTTTGAAGGATACATTATAGAGATAATTGGGCATACAGACAACGTACCTATGACAAGTCCGACATTTAAGGATAATAACTGGTTATCTTCTGCAAGGGCATTAAATGCCGCGGATTTTCTAATAAACAACAATAAGCTTGACCCCCAGAATGTGAAGTATTCAGGAAGAGGAGAATATGAACCAATTGCTGACAATAACACCTCAGCTGGACGAGCTAAGAATAGAAGAATTGAAATTAGAATTTTCAATGAGTATAGTGGAAGATAGACATATTAGAAAATGAATATTATATAAAAGAGGAGACCTTAAATGAGAAAAAATATTCTAACAATTATTATACTTGCCATGTGCCTTGTTAATATCGTACTTTCAGCAATTCTGATATTTGTTATGGTACCAACAGCAAATAAATCCATAGCTCTTGTTAATAAGGTAGCACAGATTATAGATTTGGAGTTGGAATCACCGGATAATTCCATAGCAAATCTCGGTGTTTCCGATATTGAGACATATTTAATAGAAGAAAGATTACCCTTTTTATTGGCTAAGAGTGATGATGAAGATCATTATGCAGTGCTTTATCTGTCCTTATCCTTAAATAAGACCCATGATGACTATCTTGAGTTATCACCACTTATTAAGCAATATGAGAACAATATAAAAGAAATAGTTTCTGATGAATTTGCCAAGTATACAATAGACGAAGCTAGAGAAAAAAAGGATATAATAAGGGATCAGGCAACCCTCCGTATACAAGAGCTTTTTCAATCTGATTTCATAATACATGTATCCTTTGGTAATATATTGTTTGATTAAGAATTTTGATGATTTTATGATTATTTTGTGGTATTATGGGTATAGAATACTAGGAGGGAACAGGTTCAGCCAACTTGAACCATTTGGAAAGAACCCGCAAGGCGGCTTCTTTCATTAGATTTTGAGCTGCCTATGGCGGCGGAATGAGAGGATCGCATGAGTGATGTATTATCCCAAAACGAGATAGATAATTTACTTGCAGCGCTCAGTAGTGGAGAGCTTGATGCTGACGAGTTTAAGCAAACGACTGAAAAACATATCAAGAACTACGATTTTGCCAGGCCTTCCAAGTTTTCTAAGGAACATCTAAGAACACTTAATATTATATTTGAGCATTACGGAAGGTTATTAGCTACTAATCTTCCTGCATATTTAAGAAAAAACGTTCAGGTAGAGGTAGTTAATTCGGAGGCAGTTACATATTCGGAGTTTACCAATGCTTTATCAAATCCTGTCTTACTAGGTATAATTGATTTTGCTCCCCTTGAGGGTAATATAATTATTGAGCTGGCAGATAACCTAGGTTATGCCATTGTAGATAGAATGCTTGGAGGCGGTGGATATCCACTAGATAAGGTCAGGGATTTTTCTGAAATAGAGCTGACTATTATAGAACGAATATTTAACGTATGTACAAACTTGCTTCGTGAACCATGGGCAAATGTTATTGAGATAGAGCCAAGACTTATGAGAATTGAGACCAATTCACAATTTGCACAGATTATATCTCCCAGTGAGATGATTTCCATCGTAACCATGAATATCCGAATCGGAAACATTGAGGGAATGATGAATGTCTGTTTGCCATATGTCTGTCTAGAACAGGTAATAGACAAGCTGAATACCAAGTACTGGTACTCAACAATGCAGTCAAGAGATGATAAATCCTATAAAGACCTCATTGAAATTGCAATATCTAAAGCTAAGATTCCGCTAAGAGCGGTACTAGGAAAAAGCACAATTTCTATCAATGACTTTATGAATATGCAACGGGGGGATATCATTAAATTAAATTCTAAAGTAGATGATGAGTTGACCGTTTATGTTGGAAATTTGAATAAATTTACCGCGCTTCCTGGAGCTTCTTCAGGTAGCTATGCGGTTAAGATCTCATCAATAATACGAGGAGAGGAGTAACAAGTATGGATGGAATGTTGTCCCAAGAAGAGATAAATGCTCTGCTTAACGGGTTGGGAACTGAAGATGAGGAAATAATAGGAACAGAGCAGTTGACAGATGCTGAAAAGGATGCTATAGGAGAAATATCTAACATCAGTATGGGAACAGCCGCTACAACTCTTTTTTCCTTGGTAAACCAGAGAGTCGTAATTACAACACCAGTGGTAGAGTATGCCACTTGGAAAGAGATAGCGAATAGCTATGACAAGCCATGTGTATTTATTCAGATTTATTATGAAGATGGCTTAGATGGTAATAACATATTGATTTTAAAAGAAAAAGATGTTAAGATCATTACTGATCTAATGATGGGTGGTGACGGTACTAATATAGATGGAGAATTATCTGATCTTCACTTAAGTGCCATAAGTGAGGCTATGAACCAGATGATGGGCTCGGCCGCAACTTCGGTTTCCTCCATGTTAGAAAAAAGAGTAAACATCTCACCTCCTACTGCTAACATAGTGGATATGGATGAATCAGTTAGCGGTGAAGATATAGCTGAATTCTTAAAGGGATCCTTTGTTAAGGTATCCTTCAATATGGTCATAGGTGATCTAGTGGATAGCGTCCTTATGCAGTTATATCCATTTGATTTCGCAAGAAATCTTTATAAGGAATTTATAGCTGCTAATTCCATTGAGGGCGAAAGACAGGTAGAGACCCAGAGCGCTAAGCCTAAGGAGGAGCCAAAAGAACAGCAGGCACAAGAACAAAATGTACAACCCAGTGCTCCGGCAGGTAATATGCCATATAGTAATGCAGCTGCTATGATGCCGGGCGCCATGCCATATACAAACCAACAGATGCCATATACACAACCGGTTCAGGATGTCAATATACAGCCGGCACAATTTGCACCTTTTTCACAAATAACACAGCAAATGGTACCTCCTGAGAATATAGATTTACTTATGGATGTACCCCTTGAGGTTACGGTAGAGTTGGGAAGGACAAGTAAGTCAATAAAAGATATACTAGATTTTGCCCCAGGAACTATAATCGAACTTAACAGACTTGCTGGAGAACCCATTGATGTACTTGTCAACGGCAAATTTGTTGCCAAGGGTGAAGTAGTGGTTATGGAAGAAGCATTTGGCATTAGGGTTACTGAAATCACAAAATAAATGCAGTAAAATAATACATTATGATAGGAGAATTAGAATGGCGAAAAGTATTTTAATCTGTGATGATGCAGCGTTTATGAGAATGATGATCAAGGATATATTGGTCAAGAATGGTTATAACATTGCAGGAGAAGCAGAAAACGGTTTAAAGGCTATTGATAAATATACTGAAACAAAACCGGATTTAGTTATGATGGATATTACTATGCCAGAAATGGATGGTATTCAAGCACTGAAGAAAATCAAGGCCCTTGATCCTGCGGCCAATGTTATTATGTGTTCAGCTATGGGTCAGCAAGCAATGGTTATTGAATCAATTCAATCAGGAGCTAAGGATTTTATAGTTAAGCCCTTCCAAGCTGATAGAGTGTTGGAGGCTGTTAAGAAAGCAGTAGGTTAAATAGGATGCCTATGAAAGCCACATACATTTTACTAGATAGTTTTGAGGAAAAGATTGTGGATGGAGTGAATAGGGCTCAAACTGAGACTACTCCTGATAGCTTTTCTACTACAAATAATGTATTACAGCTGCTTGGTCTTGTTGTATTATTAATTATTATTTTAATAGCCGCCTATTATACTTCTAGATTTGTTGGAAGGTATAAGCTAGGTCAATTAAAAAATAGTAATATACAAGTTATTGAAATACACAGAATTAGTAATAGCAAGATGTTACAGATAATTAAAATAGCTAATAAGTATGTAGCTATTGGAGTAAGTAAGGATAATATCACTTTTATCACTGAGATTGATGAAGGTGAAGTCTTAACCCATGAATTTAATGAGGGTGAAAAAGAGTCTTTCCGTCAAATCTTTTATAAGATTAAGGGAAAAAAAGAGTAAAGGTTGGTATCCATGATTGCATCGGAAATAAAACGATTTGGGATGAGGATGGCAATAGCCATTTTGTTATTGATAATAGGTCTGGTGCTTTTATCCAATGTAAAAGAGGTATCAGCCGCAAACATAGGGGATACTATTACAACTGAAGATAGAACAGGTGATGTACCCGGTACAAGTAACAATGTAAGTGGAAGCTTAGGACCATTGGAGTTTCGGTTAAATACTGATGAGGACGAGGGTAGTCTAGCAGCGACACTGGAGATTTTACTAGTTCTAACAGTAATTACTTTAGCACCTTCCATACTAATAATGCTGACATCCTTTACAAGAATTATTATTGTACTACATTTTGTAAGGTCAGCCCTTGGAACTCAATCTACACCACCAAATCAGATACTTATCGGATTGGCGCTGTTCTTGACTTTTTTTATAATGTCTCCGGTTCTTACACAGGTAAATGCAAATGCAGTTCAACCCCTATCCAGAGGAGAAATAACTCAGGATGAGGCTTTTAAAGCAGGAGTAGCTCCTATAAGAAGTTTTATGTTAGAGCAGACAAATGTTAAGGACTTGAGGTTATTTATGGATGTAGCGGGTATTGCAACAGTAGATACAGTGGATGAAATTCCAATTACAGTCGTAATTCCTTCCTTCATAATTAGTGAACTCAGGCAAGCCTTTATTATTGGATTCTTGATATATATACCTTTTATTGTGATAGATATGGTAGTGGCATCTACTCTTATGTCTATGGGTATGATGATGCTTCCGCCCACAATGATTTCCATGCCCTTTAAAATTTTGTTATTTATAGTTGCTGATGGTTGGAACCTCATAATCGGGGGCTTAGTAAGAACATTCTATTAGCGACTATGGAAGATGCAAATGAAAGGAGAATGGCAGTGAGTGAGAATATAGTTGTTGACATAGCTAGAGATGCCATATTTTTAATAATAAAGGTTGCAGCTCCCATATTAATTGTATCCTTAACAGTAGGTCTTATAGTTAGTATATTGCAGACAGTAACATCGATTCAGGAGCAGACCCTCACATTTGTTCCTAAGCTTATAGCTATATTACTTGTGGTTTTACTGTTTGGCAATTGGATGCTTACCTCTATAAAAGAGTTTATGGTAGAGCTGTTTTCGAATTTTACTTATTTTATTAATGCGATATGAGTTTATCAATAGTAGATTTTGAATTATTTTTATTAATTCTTGTGAGGATAAGTGGCTTTATTTATACAGCGCCATTGTTTTCTTTAAGAAGCGTTCCTGTTAGAGTAAAAGCGGGGTTTTCTATTTTTATATCAATAATACTTTTTTATACCATACCATTATCCGCAGCCGAATATGTAGGAGTCATAGGCTTTGCTATATTGGTCGTCAAGGAAGCAATTGCAGGCGCTCTAATGGGCCTGTTTTCAAATATAGCCTATCATATACTGGCATTTGCTGGACAAATCATTGATATGGAAATAGGTTTTTCCATGATTAATCAACTAGATCCGATTACAAGAATACAGACTACAATTTCAGCTAATCTGTATGGTTATCTAATAATGCTGTTAATGATAACAACTAATCTACATCATTATTTTTTAAGAGCGGTTGTCGACTCATACCAGGTTATAGGCATAGGTGAGGCAGTACTCCCTGCAAATATGTATCGTTTGATGGTAGATTTTATAATTAATTATTTTATCATAGCTATGCGTATAGTTTTACCCATATTTGCGGCCATATTAATGGTCAACACAGTGTTGGGTATTCTTGCCAAGGTGGCACCGCAGATGAATATGTTCGTTATTGGTATGCAGCTTAAAGTATTAGTAGGGCTTTTTGTATTTTATTTGATAATAGGGCTTACACCATCGGTAGCAGACTATATTTTTAATGAAATGATGGATATGCTAAGGGCTATTATTGAAGTAATGAAGGGGTAAGAGAAGGTTAGGTGAATATAAATGAAGCAGCCTAGTTTGGAGTTAAGTGTAGATCACCGGTACATGATTTCTTATCATCTACAGTTTTTTGCCGAGGGAGCTGAAAAGACAGAGCAGCCTACTGCGAAGAAGCTCTCAGATGCCAGAAAGGAAGGACAGGTAGCGAGAAGTAAGGAGCTTACCACTTCCGCTGAACTGGTGGCTTTATTTCTAACCCTAAAGATATTTGTTGGATATATGATCAATAAATTCATAGAGACTTTCAGAAGTAGCTATCAGAATATTGACCTATATTCAAACGGTGAATTTACAATGAATATCGCAGAAGGAATACTTAGAAATTCTATATTAAGAATTATAATTATATGCCTTCCGATATACATGATAGCTGTTACAGTATCATTTGTAATAGTATTGGTCCAGGTTAAATGGAAACCTTCGGGTAAACCCTTAAGACCTAAATTCAATAAGCTTAACCCAATCAGTGGTTTTAAGAAAATATTTTCAAAGGATAAAGCATTCACTCTACTTATAGAAACAGTTAAGATTGTATTAATCGGATATATAGCCTATGATACTCTAAGGAAAGAGTGGGGCACTCTACTTATTCTTTATGATATAAGCCTTTTTCAAGCGGTAGCTCTGGTGGGCAACCTTGTAATTAATCTAGGAATAAAGATAAGTATAATCTTTCTCTGTGTCGGATTTGCAGATTTTATATATCAAAAGTTCAAGTTCAAAAAAGACATGAGGATGACAAAGCAAGAGGTTAAGGATGAATTCAAGCAGACTGAGGGAGATCCTCAGATTAAAAGAAGAATTCGTTCTAAGATGATGGAGGTATCCCAAAGAAGGATGATGCAACAGCTTCCCGAGGCAGATGTAGTCATAACTAATCCTACTCACCTGGCTGCAGCTATAAAGTACGATAGGGAGGAAACAGGTGCACCGATCCTTTTGGCTAAAGGGGCAGACCATCTGGCGATGAAGATAAAGGAAGTCGCTAAAGAGAATCAAATCGAGATAGTTGAAAATAAACCCTTGGCAAGGATGTTATATTATAATGTGGAAATTGGCGATGAGATACCTGCTGAGCTATATCAAATGACAGCGGAAGTTCTGGCCTATGTATATAAGCTCAAGGGAAAGCTTTAGGCTCTAGAGATAGCCTTAGTAAGATGGAAAATAATAGGCCGCCGGTGTACAAGTACGCTGGGGCAAACTTTGATATATATATTAAAATATAGGGGTAGAATACCCAGAAAGGTATGGAGACTTGGCATGAAGAGAAGTGATATAGCTATAGGTTTATATATATTAGCAGCAATCATGTTTTTAATCATACCCATGAGTCCCCTCTTATTGGACTTTTTTATTGCACTTAATATATCAATTGCATTGGTAATTTTGTTTAATGCGATGTTTACAAAAGAAGTGCTTAACATGTCTTCATTTCCTACTATTATTTTATTCACCACAATCTTTCGTATTGCCTTAAATGTATCCAGTACAAGACTTATTCTCTCCACAGGTAATCCTGGTCGTGTGGTAAGAGTATTTGGTGAGTTCGTTGGTGGTAACAGTTTAGTAATTGGTACAATTATATTTATTGTTCTAATATTGGTTCAGTTTATAGTCATTAATAAGGGTTCAGAGAGAGTAGCAGAAGTAACAGCAAGATTTACATTGGATGCTATGCCCGGTAAGCAGATGGCTATAGATGCTGACCTAAATACAGGAGCTATTACAGATCAAGAAGCCATGGATCGAAGACAGAAGATTCAAGATGAGGCAGCCTTCTTTGGGTCTATGGACGGTGCAACTAAGTATGTTAAGGGTGATGCTGTTGCAGGACTTATAATCACAGTAATTAACGTTGCTGGTGGTACTATTACAGGCATGCTAAATCAAGGTTTATCAGCAGCAGAGGCTTTTCAGGAATACGCTATACTAACAATAGGTGATGGTCTAGTATCACAAATACCATCCTTAATGATATCTCTTGCAACAGGCGTATTAGTTACAAAGGTATCAAAGGAAGCTGATTTTGGTGATCTACTAGTTGGTCAGCTATTTGCCATACCCAAGGTATTATACATAGTAGGTACTAGCATGATTATATTGGGAGTGGTTACACCGCTTAATATATTTTTGTTTGCAGGCTATGGGCTTGCTTTTATCCTAGCTGGTAGGAACATAGCTGAGAAGCTGGAGGTAGAGTCTATAGAGAGAGAGGTATCATCCGAGGAGGCTGAGGCTGATGAGATTCGTAGGCCTGAAAATGTAGCATCCCTGCTACAGGTAGATCCTATAGAGCTGGAGTTTGGTTATGGGATAATTCCTCTAGCAGATATGAATCAAGGGGGAGACCTGCTTGATAGAGTTGTACTCATAAGAAGACAGATTGCAATCGAGCTTGGTACCGTAGTTCCTATGATACGTTTGCGGGATAATATACAGATCAACCCTAACCAATATATTATTAAAATCAAAGGTATAAAGGTTAGTGAAGGAGAAATATTATTTGACCATTATATGGCCATGAATCCAGGTTATGTAGAGGAAGAGATTACCGGTATTCCTACATTTGAGCCTTCCTTTAACCTGCCAGCTATATGGATTACAGAGAGTCAGAGGGAAAGGGCAGAATCCTTAGGATATACAGTTGTGGATCCTCCTTCAATTATAGCTACCCATTTGACTGAAGTAATCAGGGGCCATATTCACGAGTTACTTACTAGACAAGATGTTCAAAATCTTGTTAATAATATTCAGGAATCAAATCAAACCTTGATTACGGAGCTGGTTCCAAAGCTTCTTAGTATAGGTGAAATTCAAAAGGTTCTTCAGAACTTATTAAGGGAGCAGATATCCATCAGAGACCTGGTAACTATCTTAGAAACCTTAGCTGATTATGCGCCCTCAACCAGGGATATAGATGTACTTACTGAATATGTCAGACAAAATCTTAAGAGAGCCATATCTAAAAAATACTTCCCTGATGGTGAGATGACCAGTGTGGTTACCTTGGATCCTAAGGTCGAGCAGGAGATAATGGATTCTGTCAAGCAGACTGAACAGGGCTCATACTTAGCACTTGATCCTGAAATAACCAGAGAAATTATAGATTCAGTTCAGACTGAAATAGAGAAGTTAGAGGAATTAGGTAAGAATCCGGTTATCATTACTTCTCCAATTGTAAGAATGTATTTTAAGAGACTTATTCAAGATTACTTCAGGGATTTAGCCGTAGTATCGTATAATGAAATTGATTCAAATGTAGAATTACAGTCAGTAGGGATGGTGACAGTGTAGTGATTATCAAGAAGTTTCAAGCAAATAATGAGACAGAAGCTATCATGCTTGCCAAGGAAGAGCTAGGCAAGGATGCTATTGTCATGAATATCAAAACTATTTCTCCTAGGGGTGTATATAGATTATTTCGAAAGCCTCTTGTAGAGGTTACAGCAGCTATTGACGATAGTATTAACCCTAATAAATATGACAAGATAGTAGCACCAAAGAAGCAGAGCTTTCCGGATATTATCTATGATGAACCCCTTACATCATCCCAGGCTGAACCAGAGCAAGGGAAGGAAACCTCTGCCATAGAGGAAAAGCTTAATAACCTTCAAAATCTGCTAGAAAAGCAGATGGTTGAAATGGAGGCTGCTAAAGAGACAAAGGAAAAGGCTAAGGCGGCGGGTAAGAATCTGGCCTGTATACAGTTAATATATAACCAGCTTATTTTAAATGAGGTAGATGAGAAATATGCCAACCAGATTATCAGTGAAATCGAGGGAACTCTAAAAAATGATTCCTCTATGGATAAAATCTTATCCACAATATATCAAAAGATAGTTCTTAAGTTGGGGCAGCCTATGACTATAAATCTTAATGGTAGCAAACCAAAGTATGTGTTCTTTATAGGCCCTACTGGAGTAGGAAAGACAACAACCATAGCCAAAATCGCATCAAAATTAATGATGGAGCACAAGGCAAAAATAGCCTTTCTAACCTCAGACACTTATCGAGTTGCAGCTGTTGAGCAGCTAAGAACATATGCCAATATACTTGGCATACCTATGAAGATAGTATATAATAAAGACGAAATGGAAGAAACAAGGTCGGAATTTGCAGATTACGATATGATATTTGTAGACACTGCAGGCCGTTCCCATAGAAATAAGAATCAGAGAGATGATATAGAAGGCTTAATAAGGATAATTCCAGAGAATGAAAGAGAGATTTACTTAGTCCTAAGTGCTACAACTAAGTATCGTGATTTAGTAAGTATTACAGAGGTTTATTCTGAAATAGTAAACTATAATCTGATTTTTACAAAGCTAGATGAAACAAATAGTGTTGGAAATATATTTAATATAAGAATGTTAACAAATGCACCTCTATCCTATGCCACCTTTGGGCAGGATGTACCGGATGATATTGAACGAATTGATCCTCAGAGTATAGCCAAGCAACTACTAAGGGGGCATTAATATGGATCAAGCCGAAAGATTAAGAGAAATAGTTAAGCAGCAGAACACACCTAAGCATTTATCGAGAGTTATAACAGTCACCAGTGGTAAGGGTGGTGTAGGTAAATCCAGTATATCCGTTAATCTAGCCATAGCCTTAAGTCGTCTTGGAAAAAGAGTTGTTGTTCTAGATGCTGACTTTGGTCTGGCCAATGTAGAGGTTATGCTGGGAGTTCGTCCCACTTATAATCTGGCGGATTTGATGTTTAGAGGCAAGAGCCTTTCAGATATAATTACAAAAGGGCCGGAGAACATTGGCTTCATATCCTGCGGTTCAGGTATTCAAGAGTTAACAAGTCTATCCAAGGATCAAATTATATATCTTATACGCAAATTAGTAGAGCTTGATCAAACAGTGGATATAGTGATTATAGATACGGGTGCAGGTATATCTGATTCGGTTTTGGAATTTATAACAGCAAGTTCAGAGATCCTTTTGGTTGTCTCTCCTGAGCCCACATCCATTACCGATGCCTATGCACTTCTTAAGACACTTAATAGAAAAACAGATTTCTCAATAGAGGACAATGCAATAAAAGTTATCACCAACCGAATCACACCGGATGAGGATGGTGAGGATATATATAATAAGCTAAGTACTGTAGTTACAAGGTTTCTTAAGCTTAAATTAGAGTATTTTGGGCAAATACCTTTGGATAGTTCGGTATCAAGAGCTGTAATGAGACAAAGACCAGCCATATGTGAATATCCTAACTCTAATTTTGCTAAGCGTATTACAAGCTTTGCTAAGCGTTTATGTGATACTGAACCTGAAATTAATCAAGAAAAAAGAGGTATTGCGCAGTTATTCTCCAAACTTTTGAAATCCAGAATTATAAAATAATTTGTCTACTATATATAGCCGACCGTATGGCAGATGGAGATTGTTATGTTAAGAGAGATAGTAAATATTGGGGATAAAATAGAATTAAAGCAGCTGGAACAGAAAGGAAGATTGATTAAGTCATCTAAGACCTATGTAAGTCAGATGGTTGATTTTATGGAGGATGATAATATCAGTATAGCTACTCCCATAAAAAATGGTAAGATTGTCTTGCTGGAGAAATGGGTAAATTATCGCCTATATATTTATACCATTAAAGGCTTATATCAATGTGACTGTACAATGATCCAGACATATCGAGAAGGTAAAAATGTACTTGCCTTAGTTAAGGTGGTTTCTCAGCCTGAAAAGATACAAAGAAGACAATACTATCGTCTGGAGTATGTTCATGATATTGAGTATAGGCTTGTTACTGAGGAAGAGATTAAGCTAGAGGACAAATTACTTAATGATAAAGGATTAGATACTGAAACCAGTGATATTATAAGAGAAAATTTAACTGAGATGAATAAGAATTGGATCCAGGCCTCAATAACGGATTTAAGCGGAGGAGGTTGCCGCTTTAACTCTGAGCAGGAACTAAAAGCAGGTGATAAAGTAAGGATCAAATTGGACTTTATTGTTAAGGATCTATTAAAGAAGCTTGATATAATTGCAGAGGTAATAGCATCAGAAAGAAGGATTGACCGGTCAGGAGTATATGAACATAGAGTAGAATTCTCCAATATTAGAAAAAAAGATAGAGAGGATTTGATTAAATATATTTTTGAGCAAGAACGCAGAATAAGAAAGAACGAAAAGAAGTGACCTTTTTAATATAGAAAGGAATTTCATATGAATACTAAAAATGTTTTAATAATAGATGACTCTGCACTCATGAGAAGGGTTATTTCTGATATAATAGAAGCTGACAAGAGATTTAATGTAATCGGTGCAGCAATAAACGGTCTTGCTGGACTCAGCATGCTACAAGAAAATGCCGGGAATGTTGATCTGGTTCTGCTGGACATTCATATGCCTAGAATGAATGGACTTGAGGTTCTTGAGGAAATAAAAAAGCAA
>JAAYPG010000119.1 GCA_012519905.1 Clostridiales bacterium
ACTTGATATACATAATAATTCAACCAGTTCGTATACATGGTATTAGCATGAGCCCGCCATGTAAGATTCGGCCGTTCCTCTGAACCATCTGGGCTATAATAGTTTACAGGTGGTTCAATATCCAATCCCTTGCTTAGATCCCTCTTATATTCTTGATCCAATGATACCCTATCATACTCTGGATGACCCATGATGAAGAACTGCTTACCCTCCTTAGCCATTACGATAAATATCCCGGCCTCATCAGATTCAGCTAGAATCGTAAGGTCCTCCTTGGCTAGAATATCTTCCTTGAGTACAGTTGTATATCTTGAATGAGGTGCAAAAAACACATCATCAAATCCACGGACAAATGGAACCCTACGCCTAAGAACATTATGCTCAAATATTCCAAACATCTTCTTATCCAGTTTTCTTTTTTGTATTCCATAATGATAATATAATCCAGCCTGAGCTCCCCAGCAGAGATGTAGGGTAGAGGTAACATTGGTTGTCGACCATTCCATAATCTCCTTGAGCTCATCCCAATATGTAACCTCTTCAAATTCCATAAGCTCTACCGGTGCTCCAGTAATGATAAGTCCGTCAAACTTACGATTATATACATCCTTACATGTAAGATAAAACTGATCTAGATGACTGGTGGGCGTATTCTTTCCTACATAAGTACTGGTAGTTAAAAATGTAATGTCTACTTGTAGGGGCGTGTTGGAAAGGCTGCGAAGTAGCTGCACCTCTGTATCTTCTTTAATAGGCATCAGATTTAAAATAGCAATCTGAAGCGGACGAATATCCTGATGCATGGCTCTGGTTTCATCCATTATAAATATATTCTCATCCTCTAATACCTTTTTTGCAGGTAAATCACTTTGAACCTTAATAGGCATAATAAATCACCAACCTTGAATATTTTCGCATAGATAAAATTAATATTAGCATGGTTATTTGAATAAATCAACTTCATGTTATCTAATATTTACCATAATTTCTTCTATCCTGTCTATAAAACTTTCTGATTATTAATTATTAATTCAAACTCAAGCTCTAATTTATTGGCAGCTCTTTTACACAAAAGCATACGATCAAGAAATATCTCAAAATAATCCATAACAGGACTAATACTAGTATCAATAGTTAAGTCCAGCTGAAATGTTTTTCTATCGATTATCTCTATCTTTGATTCTTCGACTGCATAATTTACTCTATCATGAATATCAAAACTTGGAAGGTCCTGGTTTCTCACCCGACTTCTCCTTACATCCGTCTTATCTGCAAGAATAAGAGCAGCAGCAATTGCACTTACAGGAACAGCAGTCCCTTCATCATGATTACCAATGGCCGCAATCACCTTAGCATTTTGCTCAGGGCTTGCTCCAAGCTGATCAAGTAAACGAAAGGCCATAACCGCTCCACTTTGTGCATGTTCTTCCCTATTAACAATATTTCCTATGTCATGCATATAGCAAGCAATCTGTGCCAGCTCCACATCCTCCTGAGGATAATCAAGAGTCTCAAGTATATATTTTGCCACACTGGCCACCTTGGTTACATGGGCTAGACTGTGTTCAGTATAACCAAGGGCTGAAAGTGCCTTGTCAGCATGCATAATATATGTTTTAATAGCTTGGTTCTCCTTAACTTCTTTAAATGTAATCATAGTCTACCTTCCCTTTTGCTCTAAAGTAATTTTAATAAGTCTTCCTCAGTTAGAATTATTATACCTAGCTGCTGAGCTTTTGTAAGCTTACTACCAGCATTCTCACCTGCGATAAGATAATCAGTCTTCTTAGATACACTTCCTGATACCTTACCACCATGCTTCTTAACTAGCTCTTCCATCTGTGACCTACCCATAGAAGGAAGCGTTCCTGTAATAACAAAGGTAAGTCCCATTAAGCTTCCATCTACCTGGGAATCATCTTCCCTTGATATAAAATTCACACCTGCCTGCTCAAGCCTTGATAAGATATCGAGATTATCAGGATTTGAGAAGAAATCTAGGATAGCTCTAGCACTTATATCACCCATATCCCTTACAGTAATAAGCTCCTCATAGGATGCATCCCGAAGACGATGAATTGACTTAAAATGATTCATAAGCTCATAAGCTGCCTGGCGACCTATATTACGAATACCAAAGCCAGTGATTAAGCGGTCTATATCATTGTCCTTACTCTTTTCTATGGCTGCAAGTAGCTTATCGGTATTCTTCTCTTTACCTATTAAACCCTTTTCAATCATCACATCCCTATATCTATCTAGATAGTATATATCAGCTATATCCTTTACGTAGCCTTCCCTAACTAAAGACTCTATATATGCTTCTCCAAAGCCCTTGATATCCATGGCATTTCTTCCAACAAAATTCAAAATATGCTGGGTAAGCTGTGCCGGGCAATTCAAATTGTTACACCTTATATCAACCAAGACATCATCTTTTATAGCCTCGCTTCCACAGGATGGGCAAACTAAGGGAATAGTATAAGGAACTGCGCCCTCAGGTCGTTTTTCTTTAACCACCGATAAAATCTCGGGAATAATTTCACCGGCCTTTCTGACTACTATAGTATCTCCTATTCTTACATCCAGCTCGTCAATTCTATCTTGATTATGAAGTGTTGCCCTCTCTACATTAGTTCCACAAAGGCGAATGGTATCAAAGATGGCTGTAGGGGTTATCCTTCCCGTCCTACCCACTGATAACCTTATATCTCTAATGACCGTTTCCTTTTCCTCAGGCGGATACTTGTAAGCTACAGCCCATCTGGGTACCTTAGAAGTTGCTCCAAAATGCTCTCTATCAGATAGACTGTTAACCTTAACCACTGCCCCATCAATGTCATAAGGCAGGCTTCCCCTAGACTCACCTATTTCTGTTATCGCCTCCCAGACCTCATCAGCAGTTCTACATAGTTTATAGCCCTCAATAACCTTCATACCTTGCTTTCTCAGCCAGTCCAGACTTTCAGAATGACTGTTAAAGCTAATACCTCTGGCATCCTGAACATTAAAGACAAATAAAGAAAGTTTTCTTTCCTTTACTACCTGTGGATCCAGCTGCCTTAGGGTTCCCGCTGCACAGTTCCTTGGATTTGCAAATTCTTTTTTCCCCTCTGCCTCAAGCTTTTCATTAACCGCATTAAAATCCTCAAACTTCATATAAACCTCTCCCCTAACCTCAAGATAGGGTACAGATTCCTTCAGTTTGATTTTTGCATCCTTGATCATTCTTATGTTCTGGGTGACATCCTCACCGTAATTAATACCATCTCCTCTGGTAACGCCCATATTAAATTGTCCGTTCTCATAACGCAAAGACACAGATAGGCCGTCAATCTTTCTTTCTACCACAAAGACCGTATCTGCTTTCTCTTTAAGGATCTTCTCTACAAAACTATATACCTCTTCCTTTGAGAATACATCCTGCAAGCTAAGCATAGGAACATTATGATTAACCAAGACCCCTGCTTCCCTTTTAGCTACACCACCAATCTTTCTTATTGGTGAATCCTCGCTGATAAACTCAGGATGCTCATCCTCGAGCTTTCTTAGCTTTATAGTAAGCTTGTCATATTCATAATCAGAGATTTCTGGATCATCCTGGTTATAATACCTATCATTGTGATACCTTATCAGCTCTCGTAAGCTCTCAATCTCCTGCTTTATATCCATATCATTTCACCTGAGCCTTTCATCTATCCTAAATATAATCATATTATCATTATAATATATTACATGACCATTGTATGGGACTAGATATACAATGATATAGTAATATTATGATTTCATTTTCTTAATCTTCATTAGCTTCTATAAGTCTGTTTAGCTCTTCCATTTCCTTGCTGGTTAGATTTCTCCATGTACCAGGTTTTAATCTGCCAAGATTAATATTCATTATGCGTACCCTAACAAGCCTTATAACCCTATATCCCAGATATTCGCACATACGTCTAATTTGTCTATTGAGCCCCTGAGTTAATACGATTCTAAATGTATTCTTATCAATTAATGTAACCTTACAGGGCTTAGTCACAGTGTCGAGTATGGGAACCCCCTCAGACATTTGTTTAACAAATTCCTTACTTATCTCCTTATTGACAGTAACTATATATTCCTTATCGTGGCCATATCTTTCCCTGAGGATGCTATTGACTATATCACCGTCATTTGTAAGCAATATCAAACCCTCTGATTCCTTATCTAGTCTCCCAATAGGAAAAATTCTCGTAGGATAATTAATAAAATCCACTATATTATCTGGTTCCTTTGACGATGTGGTGCTAACTATACCTACTGGCTTATTAAAGGCAATTAATACTCTCTTCTCTTTATTAGTAACTGGCTTCCCTTTAAAAGTGACTCTGTTTTCTGGTCTTACCCTAGATCCTATCTCAGCCTTTACACCATCAATCTTTACCTTACCTTCTTGTATATATCTATCTGCTTCTCTTCTGGAGCATAGACCTGCATCACTAAGGAATTTATTGATTCTAATACCATTATCACTCTTAGAATTGTTAGCTTTATTTATATTATTTCTGTTATTATTTCTATTATCTCTCATACTACTCCTATTCTCTTGCTTGCTTCCTAGTCTGATTTGAATGTAATTATATAATATTTCATAGCTATAGTCCACTAAATATGGGACTGTCCTCTTAGCAAATCTAATAGAGGCATATAGATATAACCTATACATCTTGTATTATTGGTTATATCTATATGCCTCTATTTTATTCATTTATTCATATTTTTATCTTTTATCTGCTAACTTAATCAGCCTCTTCACTATCACCATTCTGGTTTGATGGACTATCATTACTTCTTGCAAGCTGGTCTAATCCATTCCAGAAGATCATTAAATCCTCGTCCTTAGCTTTAGCTTCTTCACCCTTTGTATTTGTTTCCTCAATTAGAGCTAAAACATCTGCATCTTCATTTCTTGCATTAAAGTATTCTTCTACCTCTGGTTCCATGTCGCTTACAATCTTGAAATTGCCATCATCATCTGTGATTACATAGAACTTTGAAAGTCCTGGCGCGAGAGTGTTTATACTTGAAAACTTTATTTCATGGTAAGCATATACAATATATGCTCCCTCTTCATAACTCTTTTTTGAATAGGTCTTTACATTTCTATAATCCTCGATATATTGCACCATCTTCTGTAGCTGCTCTCTGCTCTCTACCTTGCTCGGGTCAAGATAGACCGATTTTAACTTATCTACATCGCTAGATGCCTTAGCCGTGAAGAATACCTCAATAAATGCATCCATACCTTCCATCTCTTCCAATGGATAAACCGGAATAGGCGTAGGACTAGGAATCGGTGTAGGGGATAGCGTAGGAGTAGGTGTTACTTCTGAAGCTTCTATATCCTCCTGACTTGCTCTCATAGCCACCATGGCCGATACATCAGCTTCATCATCATTAACCTGTGCTTCTGCTACGATGCTACTGGTCGAATTAGCCTGATCATCAGCTTTAGGTCTTCCCTGGATTATCATTAGTGTTAACAGGCCAATGCCCATAGTGCTCAAGCATGTTAACAGGACTATCTTTTTATATTTTAGTTTCATAGTAGGATTTGCTCCTTTTCATGCATATGTTACTGCCTATAATGATAATGGTATTTTAACAAACAGCTAGTTAGAAGTCAAGTCTATATTTAACTTTTCTGTAACACATTTAACACTTTTGTAACATTTTAACCTTAATCCTATCTTTACTTTAGATTAAAATTAGTTTATACTGTTTGAGATAAACCTATTGTTTTTGCACCTGTAGCTCAGTGGATAGAGCGTTCGCCTCCGGAGCGAAAGGCCGCTGGTTCGAATCCAGTCAGGTGCATTATCTGCGTTTCTTTCTAAGCCTTAACAGAAGCCTAACTATTAATACAATTATAGCAACTAGTACCAAGATGATTCCATAAAGCATGAAAGCAATATGGTTAGGGCTAGATAGGATGGCAGCAATGCTATGTTCATCCTCTACATTCTTTCTTCCCTGGATTTCCTGATAATAGGCAGGTATCTCAGATATTCCGTCTACCTTGTCAAAGGATTTAAGGTAGGATACCAGTGCATACCATTCTTTTACTTCGCTCTTTATACCACCCTTATACTCATATATAATCTCATTCTCATAATCTGTTACCGGTAATCCATCTCTTGTTTTTGGTTCTATTTTTAGCAAGCCAAAAGATTTTTCCCCCACTACTGATAGCATCTGTGCAGAATATAATCCAGCCACAACCCGGTATAATTTATCGTCTTGAATTTCTTCCAGGTACTCCTTAGTGATTACATCTGTCAGCTTATGAGTCTTTACTAAATTGCTATCTATCACCTTATTGAAAATCAATCTATTGGGGTTGAATGTATATTGCATACCTGATATAAAGAGCTGTGCCTCATTCATTAGAGGTGTTACCGAAGCATCCACCTCACAGACAGCCTTTAACTCTTTTCCTGTTAGGTATATGGATATTAAAGGGTACCCTGGCATTTTATCAGCCCCAATTCCTAAAGAACTGACACGAAAGGCATCAGTTACAGTTATGTCCCCTTGAAAAAAGGAATCTCGTATTGTTCC
>JAAYPG010000120.1 GCA_012519905.1 Clostridiales bacterium
AGTATATAAGTGAAGCATTTTCAGATTGGTTTTTTCAAATGGGCTTGGAGGCGGCTGGATGGGCTACTGCTAAGGTGGCCATGACATGGATTAAAGAGGTGCTATTTCAGGATATGAGGAAAATACATGTGCCAACCCTTATTATGCATGGAAGGCACGATCAGGTTTGCTTGTTTCCTTTAGCAGAGGTTCAGAATAATGTAATCAAAAACTCAAAACTGATAGTATTTGAAGAAAGTGGCCATGGCCTCTTTTATGATGAAAAGGATAAATTCAATAAGATATTACTAGACTTTATTAGAGAATAGGCAGAGAAGAATAATTCTATTTTTTATAAAAAACAGACAGAAAAGCATATCTTTTCAGTCTGTTTTAGTCTGTTTTATGTCTTTGATATCATTTTACTGATACTATTTCATCACCAAAATGGATTTCTATTTTTTGCGCCTTTTCAAAGCTAAAGCCATCAAATTCCATGTATATAGGGTAAGTACCATCATCATTAAGAATAGTCGGATAAATACTTATGGTTTCTTCGTGAAAGGGTATCTCGGTATCATCAACGAATAAGCGTATACGTTGTACATTATCAATTAGTGCAAGTTCGTGAGCTATCTTATCATCTATACCATTCCAATAGTGATAGGTTGCAAATCTTGGTACAACAAATTGATTTCTTATACTACTTGGTGTAGGTAGCTTGCATTCATCAATTGATCCTGAAAGAACTATATCTTCAGAAAAGGTATCATACATTATAAATCCCTTCATTATTGTCATATAATTTGATACCTGAAGTCCAGTTATTTTTATTGACTTTTCGCTTGTGATAGCATTTATATCTCCCCTATAAAGATAAGGGCTGCCATAATCATCTTCATTTAAAAATGATATGTTCTCATATACCAGTTTATTAAATATATGATTAACCTCAAGCATGTGGGCTGGTTCCAGTATTGATTTGTCTAATGTGAAGTTAAAGTCCATATTAAGGTTTACTTCTGTAAAACTATTTCCGGTATAAAGTCTTACTCCTAATACTCGAATTGCTATATCATCTAAATAATTGATTATGATATGACGGATATAGTATACATTTTTGTCTTGATCATATACAGATTTCATCTTTTTGGTATGAAAATCTAATCCTTTAGGAGTTCCTATTATATTATGGGAGGATGTTTCTTCTATCAGTTCTATCCCATCAATATTTCCTAGCTCAACTTTAGGTGTAAGCTCGAAGAGAGCTACGGTGGTTTCCATATCTCCGGTAATTGCAGATAGTTTCATTATGAAGTCCTCATTCTCATTAACTATATTTAGCTCTTGTACTTTACCTGATTTTATGAGGCCTTCACTGACTTGATCCTGGAAAAGGTCCATAAAGACATCAGATATATGGAACCATCCTGCAGCTTCGACTACTATAGTAATACTAAAGACAAGAACAAAAAATGAAGCAAGGGCAAATGATATTTTGCGGTATCTATTAGCTCTGGTTTTTACCTTCTTCATAGATAGAAGATTAATCTCTTTTATGGCAGTATCATAATAATTATCAAATGTTTTTCTATAAAGCTCCTTATTATTCATCTAACCAAACCTCCTTTAACCTATCTCTTAGTATATTTCTTGCTCTCATGAGACGAACCTTAACAGTGCTTTCCTTTATTCTAAGTATTGACGCTATCTCAGATATCGAATACCCCTCATAGTAGAATAAATGAATGACCATCCGATAATGCTTGGGTAAGAACATTACTGATTCAAAAAGCTCGGAGGACTCCCTGTCGACAAAGGGAATTGATTCATCAAGTGGCACTGTCTTCCTTGTCCAGGCGGAGAGTAGATGCTTCTTGCATGCATTTATTGTCACTCGTATAAGCCATGCCTTGATATGCTCATCCCCATTAAATACTTTTTTACTTATAAAGAATTTTACGAACACATCTTGAAGTATATCATTTGCATCAGAATTACTTTTGGTGTAATTAAAGGCTATTCCAAAAACTGTGTTTTTATTATTGTTGTATATTCGTAAAAA
>JAAYPG010000121.1 GCA_012519905.1 Clostridiales bacterium
AGGGAGCAGGCGTTGCAATAGTTACGCCATTTAACGAGAGATTTGAGGTGGATTATGAGAAACTGGGAGAGTTGATTGAGTTTCAGATTGCCAACAAAACAGATAGTATTATTATTTGTGGTACCACCGGGGAAGCATCCACACTTACCCATGAGGAGCACTTAGAGTGCATTAAGTATACAGTTAAGAAGGTGAATAAAAGGGTGCCAGTAATAGCGGGTACTGGTTCAAACTGTACTGACACCGCCATATTTCTGTCTAAGGAAGCCGAGCAGCATGGTGCAGATGGCTTGTTGGTCGTAACTCCCTACTATAATAAAGCCACACAAAAAGGACTTATAGGACATTATACAGCGATAGCTAAAAGTGTATCTCTTCCTATAATAATGTATAATGTTCCAGGAAGAACCGGATGTAATATGCTCCCGCAGACAGTAGCCACATTGGTTAAGAATGTTGACAACATAGTAGGTATAAAGGAAGCTAGTTCAAATATAGCGCAGGTAGCTGAGATTATGAGTCTTACCCAGGGCAATATTGATCTTTATTCCGGATGTGATGAGATGATTGTTCCGGTGATGTCACTGGGTGGAGTGGGTGTTATATCAGTCCTATCTAATATTGCACCACAAGAGACTCATGATATGGTAGCAAAATATTTAGAGGGTGATGTGAATACAAGCAGAGACTTACAGCTTAAATATCTTCCTCTTATCAATGCCCTATTCTGTGAGGTGAATCCTATTCCAGTAAAAGCAGCATTAAATCTTATGGGATTTAATGTAGGCCCTCTAAGAATGCCATTAACCGAGATGGAGCCAGCCAATGTAGAACGACTAAGGATTGAACTAAATAGATGTAATATAGATACTAAATAATCGAATTACTTAGATATTAAGATTGGAGGAAGCATATGACAAATATCATTTTACGAGGCTGTAATGGTAAAATGGGAAATGTAATTGCCGAGATGGTAGAAGAGGATGATAATGCTGTCATTGTGGCTGGTATTGATGTAAGTAAGAGCAAGGAAGAAAGATTCCCTGTATATTATAGCTTTGTACAATGTAATGTACCTGCCGATGTTATTATTGACTTCTCATCCCCCGTTAATGTTAGGGAGATGCTTGATTATGCCATAAAGCGTAAAATTGGTATAGTTCTTTGTACTACAGGATTTTCCAAGGAGGATCAAAGGCTTATTGAGGAGGCCTCTAAGTTCATACCTATTCTAAGGTCTGCCAATATGTCCATGGGAGTAAACCTGATATTAAAGCTGGTAAAGGAAGCTGCTAAGCTACTTGCTGATTCTGGCTTTGATATAGAGATTGTTGAGAAGCATCATAATAGAAAGGTAGATGCTCCATCTGGCACGGCTTTAGCTATAGCTGATGCCATTAACGAAGCTTTGAATAATCAATATGAGTATGTATACGATCGTACAGATATCCGAGCACCCAGAGTAAAAAATGAAATCGGAATATCCTCTGTACGGGGCGGAACCATTGTAGGTGAGCATGATGTAATATTTGCAGGTAGTGATGAAGTTATTGAGATTAGGCATACAGCCTACTCAAAGGCTATATTTGCAAAGGGTGCTATACAAGCGGCAAAGTTCCTACCCGGTAAGGCAGCAGGAATGTATGCCATGAATGATGTGATCGGCTAAATTGTATCTTTACAGATAATTTAATAATCTATTGCAAAACCCTATCGTAATTCATAAGTCTTCTGTAGTATACGAATAATTTTTCTGTATATAAATAAAAGGCATATGGTTAATGATTTTAAGGGTTTTGTTTTTTTGTTCACAAATTTTTCGCATTCTTATTGTATTATATTGAATGCAGATTAGGGAGGAAAAACATAAACATTATCTGTATATCTAGAAACCATACATAAGGAGGGACTGTTTTGGTTGAAGTGAAAAATCTTGTAAAACGCTATGGTAATCATATAGCGGTAGATAATCTATCCTTTACTGTTGATAAAGGGCAGATTCTAGGCTTTTTAGGGCCAAATGGTGCAGGGAAGTCCACAACCATGAATATCATAACAGGCTATATATCTGCAAGTGAGGGGACTGTAACTGTTAATGGAATTGATGTATTTGAAGAGCCTGAGGAAGTAAAAAAGATGATTGGATATTTACCGGAGCTTCCACCCTTGTATCCGGAGCTAACAGTTTTGGAATATCTGCAATTCGTAGCAGATATTAAGAAGGTAAAGCGATCAGAAAGAAAGAAAATGGTGGAGGAGATTATGGATACCACCAAGATAACAGATATGAAGGATCGCTTAATTAAGCATTTATCAAAGGGTTATAAGCAGAGGGTTGGTCTGGCGCAGGCAATCATGGGATATCCTGAGCTTATTATTTTGGATGAACCAACAGTTGGTCTTGATCCAAAGCAGATTATTGAAATCAGAGAATTGATTCGTGAGCTCAGTAAGAACCATACAGTTATTCTAAGCTCTCATATTATGCAGGAAGTTAATGCTGTTTGTGACAGCATATTGATAATTGATAAAGGAAAGTTTGTGCTCCAGGATAAGCCAGAGAATCTCAGTATGCATTTTGGATCCACTGGGGGCCTTAAGCTTGTGGTACGTGGCGACAAAGAAATAGTTATAAATGAGCTTAACAAGATAGATAAAATAACAAAGATTGATGAGAGTGAGGCTTTGGAGGAAGGTACAACTAGGCTTACTCTATACTGTGATGAAAATGAGGATATAAGAGAGGATGTTTTCTATAGTATGAGTGGCATAAAGACTCCTATCTTGGAAATGCAATCAATAAGAATGAGTCTTGAGGACATCTTCCTAAAGGTAACACAGGGTAATGATAGCTATCTTGAGGGTGAAGAGAAGGATCCCGATGGTGATTATATAGAAGATGATAAGGTAGAGTATGATGAAATAGATGCAGGGAATGATAGGGATGAATCGACTGAGGAGCTAAGAGCAGAAGAGGAGGGAAGTACTGATGCTGGCGATTTATAAGAAGGAGCTACGTGCTTATTTTACGTCAATGATTGGATATGTGTTTATAGCATTGTTTTTGGCGATTATAGGAATTCATTTTTATATGTATAATCTTTTAAATAGAGTAGCCAACTTTGAATATACAGTTGCACAGGTAAGCTTTATATTTGTTTTACTGGTGCCTTTACTTACTATGAGACTAATGGCAGAGGAGAATAAGCAAAAGACAGACCAGCTCTTATTTACATCTCCTGTAACTGCTAAAGATATAATTATGGGCAAATATTTTGCAGTGTTCACTATATTGTGTATAGTAATTGCTGTTATCAGTAGTTACCCTCTAATTATGACCCTCTATGGGGATGTACCATTTGCTACCTCTTATGCTAGTTTAATTGGTTTTGTACTACTAGGGGGAGCCTATATAGCCATGGGTCTCTACCTTTCCTCCTTGACGGATAGTCAGGTTGTGGCAGCTGTAATAACATTTATAGTATTTTTTGCTACCTTATTCATGGAGGGAATTGCTCGTAGCTTATCTACTAATAGTAGGACTGCTTTTATTTTCTTTATTGTATTAATAGCCGCCATATGTTTGATACTCTGGACTATGATGCGTAACCTACCTGTGTGTATTGGAACCGGTATTATCGGTGCAGGTATACTGACTGCCATTTATTTACTAAAACCAACCATGCTGGATGGTTCTATTGTGAGAGTTTTTAACTGGCTTTCTGTTACTGTACGCTTCAATAATTTTTACATGGGTATTTTCGACTTGGCAGATATAATTTATTACCTGAGTATAACATTTGTATTTTTGTTCTTGTCAATTCAGGTTATTAAGAAGAAGAGATGGAGCTAGGAGGGGGAAGCAATGAAGGAAAATAATCAGAATAAGAAGAAAATAAAGGCTTCCTTTTCAGGAAGAAGTTTTAAAAGCGGAGCCTATGTATCTATAGTATCTGCTGTTGTTATAGCATTAGTACTAATCGTTAACTTGATTATTACAGAATTTGATTTAAAGATTGACTTAAGTAGTGAAGGTTTTTATACATTAACTGATGAGACTAAAGAGTATGTCAAGAATTTGGAAGATGATGTTACAATCTATTATCTTGTGGAAACGGGCAATGAGCTGGCTATGATTAGTAGGATAGCAGAGAAGTTCGATAGTCTTTCAAATCGAATCAGTCTACAACAGAAGGATCCTATACAATATCCAGGTTTTGTTGCTGATTATTTAGATGAGCAGCAGGTCGAGCTAAATAGCTTCCTTGTTGTAAACAACAATACAAAGCAAGCAAAATATGTAGATTACAATGATATGCTAATAAAAGAGTTTTCGCAACAGACCTATCAATTTAATACTGTAGGAATTGATGTGGAGGGCAAGCTTATATCTGCTATCCAATATGTAACCAATCCAGAC
>JAAYPG010000122.1 GCA_012519905.1 Clostridiales bacterium
CAAATGCATAAATATGTCTACCTGGTATTGTCTTCATGGTTACAAAAGAATAAATTAGTACCAAGGCTATAACAATAACCAAAACCATAGGAATACCCTTATAGGAAGCTAAGGTAAATGAAAATGCATTTATTATAAGTAGAATTCCAATTATTTTAGGAATAAAAAATGCTAATGGACTAACTTCAAAACCATATTTTCTCTTATTCTTTCTAATGCTTAATTCTCTGATTATGTAAAACACTGATGCTATTAACCCTAATAGCAGAGCCAGAAGATTTAGACCACCCCTATTAGCTATATCAGGAATAAAACCAGATGCTAAGAAGGTATAGCCTCCAGGTAAGGGTGCAAGGCTGGTTCCCTTTAGGACAACTAAGGTCAATCCCCTAAATATTAACATACTTGCCAGTGTAGCTATAAAGGCTGGGACTCCAACATATGCAATCCAAAACCCTTGCCAGAATCCAATTAAAAGCCCCAGTAGGAGTGATACGATTATAGTAGGTAGAACTGGTATCTGCCACTTCAGCATCATAATAGCTGATATAGCACCAACAAATCCCGCCACTGACCCGACTGATAGGTCAACATTACCACCAGTCAAAATACAGAGCAACATACCTATAGCAAGTATCAAAATATAGGCATTCTGGGAAATTAGGTTTGCCACATTCAAGGGTAAGAGTAATACACCCTCTGTCAAAATTTGAAATAATACAATTACAACTACCAATGCAATAACCATTATGTATTGGCGAATATTGTCCCTCAACATATTACCTAGCTTATTCATGATATACCTCCTGATTACTCTGCATTATGCAATTCATTATATTAACCTGCGTAGCTTCTTCTTTATCCAGCTCTCCAACAATTCTACCCTCATTCATGACATAAACCCTATCACACATGCCAATTATCTCTGGTAGCTCTGATGATATAAGTATGATGGTTTTTCCATTAGCTGTCAATTCATTTATTATTGTATAAATTTCATATTTTGCACCCACATCAATACCACGTGTCGGCTCATCTAAAATCAAAACATCGGGGTCAGAAAATATCCATTTGCTAAATACTACCTTCTGCTGATTTCCACCAGATAGGTTGCCGGTTTTTTGAAGAATGCTTGAAGATTTAATTCTTAATTTTTCTCTAAACTCCTCTACAACTCTAATCTCTTCATTTTCATTTATTACAATACCCTTACTAATTTTATCTAATGCAGTTAAGCTGATGTTACGCTTTATATTATCTATCAAGACCAAGCCAGCATTTTTTCTATCTTCGGTTACATAGGCAATGCCATGTTTTATAGCATCATTCACATTCTTAATAGTGATTTCTTTACCATCTTTTATGATGGTTCCTTCAATCTTTTTACCATAGGACCTACCAAATATGCTCATAACGAACTCTGTTCGACCCGCTCCCATAAGTCCAGCTATACCAACAACCTCGCCTTTTCTTGTATTTATGTTAATATTTTTTAAAACTAGCTTTGTATCATCAACAGAATCATATGCACTCCAATTTTTTACCTCAAAGCACACATCACCAATTTCATGTGTTCGCTTAGGAAATCGATCAACAAGCTCACGCCCAACCATATCAATTATTATTCTATTTTCTGTAATCTCATCAACACCTTTTACAAGTGTGCTAATTGTTTTTCCATCCCGGATAACAGTTATCTCATCTGCAACCTTTGTAACCTCATGCAACTTATGAGAAATAATAATGCATGTAATCCCTTGTTCTTTAAGCTCTAGTAGAATATCTAGTAAATGTTTGGAATCATCATCATTTAAAGCAGCAGTAGGTTCGTCAAGTATTAGGATCTTAACATCCTTAGCAAGGGCCTTGGTTATCTCAACTAGCTGCTGCTTGCCCATACCGAGATTTTTTATTTTAGTTTCAATAGGCTCATTTAAGCCTACTTTCTTCATCATTTCTAAGGTTCTTGTATTGGTTTTATTCCAATTAATTACCGCTCCAAAATCTGTTTGTTCATTACATAGAAAAACATTTTCTGCGATTGATAGCTGAGGAATAAGCGCTAATTCCTGATGGATAATGGCAATCCCCATCGCTTCACTATCTTTAATATTTTTAAATGCACACACCTGACCGTCAATTACAATCTCACCCTCATATGTTCCATAAGGGTAAACACCACTTAAGATATTCATTAAAGTGGATTTGCCAGCTCCATTCTCACCAACAAGTGCATGGATATGTTTAGGCTTAACCTTAAAGTTTACATTATCCAGAGCTTTGACACCAGGAAATAATTTTGATATATTTCTCATTTCTAATGCATATTGTTCCATATTTACTCTCCTTTAGCATCAGATTATTGATGATTATACTAAAATGTCGGTTAGCTCCTTTCTACTAACCGACACTCTAGCAGTTAAAGTCTTGCTAAAATTATTTTATGTCATCCGGTGTTAGGTAACCAGAGTCAATAACTAATTCTTGATAATTATCTTTTGTGACAATAAATGGCTCAAGCAGATATGATGGTACTATCTTTACATTATTATCATATGTCTCGGTATCGTTAATCTCAGGTTCTGCACCTGTCAGAACTGCATCAACCATCTTGGCAGCAACTGCTGCAAGTTCACGTGTATCTTTCAAAATAGTTGAGTATTGCTCTCCAGATATTATCAATTTAATTGAAGATGCCTCTGCATCCTGGCCTGTTACTACTGGTAAATCATCTCCTGTTAATCCAAATGCTGTTAGGGACGATAAAATACCTCTGGATATACCATCATATGGAGATAATACGCCTGCAAGCTTCTTACCATCTGTGTAATTTGCAGCTAAAATTGCATCCATACGAGACTGGGCAACTGCACCATCCCATCTTAATGTACCAACTGCTTCTTGGGTCATTTGTCCTGAAGGAATTACTATTGTACCATCATCAAGCAATGGTTGAAGAATATCCATAGCTCCTTGGAAGAAATAGTAGGAGTTAGTATCATCAGGTGAGCCTGCGAAAATCTCAATATTATAAGGGGGGTCACCTTTCAATTTCCTAATACCTTCAACAAGTGATTCTGCCTGCTGCTGTCCTACTCGTCTGTTGTCAAATGTAGCATAATAGGAAACTGCATCTGTGTTAACTAAAAGACGGTCATAAGAGATAACCTTGACACCACCAGCTGCAGCTGCATCCAGTGTATCGGATAATGTAGAACCATCA
>JAAYPG010000123.1 GCA_012519905.1 Clostridiales bacterium
CATTTATCCACAAGGGCTTACCTTAGATAGCCGAATATCGGTTCCAGAGGGATATACCCGTGTTGACTCTAGTGAGGATGAGATTACGGGATTTATCAGAACCATCCCCCTAAAGGAGGATGGTAGCCCTGTCTTAACCTATAATGGTACACCGATAGGCGACCAGGATAATCATGTGGCTATATTCGATATTGATGTAGGAGACAGAGACCTTCAGCAATGTGCAGATTCAATCATGCGTGTATATGCTGAATATTATTGGTCTTTAGGGGAATATGATAAAATTGCCTTTCACTTAACCAATGGCTTTTATATGAATTATACCAAGTGGCGAGATGGATACCGCATAAGGGTGGATGGAAATGATGTCACATGGAAGAAGTCCGCTTCTTATGATGACTCCTATGAGACCTTTATTAAATATCTAGAGATGGTATTTGCTTATGCTGGTACTCTATCTCTAACAGCTGAAAGTAAGGCCATTTCCTTAGAGGCTTTAAAACCCGGCGATATGCTTCTTATGGGAGGAAGTCCTGGTCATTGTGTTCTGGTAGTAGATATGGCCTATGATGAAGCCGGAAATAAATGCTTTCTTCTAGCCCAGGGCTATATGCCGGCACAGGATTTTCATGTTCTTACTAATCCCCTTCATCCAGAGGACCCATGGTATTATGAAGCTGAGATGGACTATCCTATAAGAACTCCATCCTGGACATTTGAAGAAGGCTCTCTAAGACGTTGGGCAGATTTTGAACTGAAGCAGTGGCCCATAGAAGCCCTTGAGACATTATCTAGGCAGGTGGTGGCTTCAGATCAGCTAAGCCAGGTAACGCTTTTAGCCGTAGGGGATAACCTAATTCATATAGAGGTGGTAGAAAGCGGTAAGCAAGAGGATGGGAGCTATTCCTTCCATCACCTCTATGATGAGATTAAGGATGAGATCCTGGCTGCAGATATAGCAGTTGTTAATCAAGAAACTATCTTAGGTGGAAAAGAGCTAAAATATTCAGGCTACCCTGCCTTCAACTCTCCTACAGAAATAGGTGATGCCCTTGTAGATGCTGGATTTGATGTAGTGCTTCATGCAACTAACCATACTATGGATAAGGGGCTAAAGGGTGTAAATAATACCTTTGAGCATTGGGATAGATATCCGGATATAACTGTACTAGGTATAAATAAAAGCAAAGAGGATCGAAATCAGGTTCCTATAATAGAGAAAAATGGTATAAAAATAGCTATGCTGAACTACACTTACGGCTTGAATGGCTACAAGGTCCCCAAGGACAAGCCCTATCTTGTAAATATGCTAGATATAAATGAGATGGAGAAGGATATAAAAAAGGCCAAAGAGGTTGCTGATTTTGTAATAGTTTATCCCCATTGGGGTAGGGAGTATGTCTATGAACCTGTTAGCTCCCAAAGAGATTTGGTGGATTTTTATTATAAACTTGGAGTGGATCTTGTAATAGGGACCCATCCCCATGTAATACAGCCAGTAGAATGGGTCACATCAGAATCAGGCCATAATATGCTTGTCTATTATTCATTGGGTAACTTTCTCTCCTATCAAAAGGAGCCTGCCCGTATGCTAGGCGGAATAGCTAAGGTAACCATAACTAAGGATGATACTGACACCTTTATAAGCGATGCCAGCATTACTCCCATTGTAACTCATTACGAGCATGGTCCTGCTGATTATAATTATGGAATATATAAGTTATCAGAATATAGCTCTGAGCTGGGTGATATTCATGGTGTATCAGATATAGCTACCCAGGGGGACTTTTCATATGAAGAAACCTTACAAACTGCAAGGAAGGTACTGGGCGCTTGGTATAAATGACCTGCTCAGTATTATACTGTACCGTTATACTGTACCGGGTACCAATAAATTGTACCCGGTACAGTATAACGGTACAGTTTTTCAGTTTTTCATTGCAAGAGTCTTGATAAATTGCCCTTATATATAATATACAACTCATGCATTGCTCTGGTTATGGCAACATACATAAGCTTTGCGTCCGCATCATTGTCTCTATAGCTATTCTCATCAGGATTCCATATAATAACCCCATCAAATTCCAAACCCTTTGTCATATGAATTGGTAAAACCATGAACGGTAATTATCATACAGTTCCTTTGTTTCTGCACTGATAACTCTCAGCTCTTTGGAATAAAGGTCTATGTTTTCACCTATAATTTCCAGGCATTTCTTTAGATGCATTTCCTCATAGTCCCATTGAGCTTCATCCCTTGTATCGGGCGGATTATTCTCCTTACCATTTACCTTAATATTTATCTGCTTATTATAACTGTTCATGATGGCCTCCTAACATAATATAATCTACTACATAGACCATCATAATAGATAAAAAAATAATTACTAGACTTTTTATATCAGGTATACTATGATTGATAATGAAGTATAGCTAAAAATAAGAAATCTGCTGGCAGATAATTCTGCCAGTTTTTTATTAGGACGAACTTAACTATTACATAAAAAAGAATAAGATTGGCCAAAAAGGTGCACCCCTATGGACGCACGTTTTAGCCAATCTTATTTCTATTATTCTACCCTCTCGCTCCCCCAGCCTCGTTCCTCTGGCTCATACCTTCTCTAGTACTGACCGTATTTAGATTAGCAAATTTTAGTCAAAATGTCAATACTTTTTGATTATATTGAGGATAATTTATGATATTGCACAAAGACTATTCCATTTATAAACATAAACCGTTTGAGTATTTACATATGACAGTATATATATACCCTATTTGTCAGCTGATTGTGCATATCCATTCGGGTTCTTGCTTTGCCAGTTGTATGAGTCTTTACACATTTGCTCAATGCCTCTTGCAGCCTTCCATCCCAACTCTTTTTCTGCCTTAGAAGGATCTGCATAAGAGCTGGCAATATCTCCAGGTCTTCTTTCAGTTATAATATAAGGGAGTTTCTTATTGCAGGCCTTCTCATAATTTTCTATTATCTCAAGTACACTGTAGCCTCTTCCAGTTCCAAGATTATAGGTGACAAGTCCGGGCTTGGATGTAAGCTTTTCTATAGCCTTAATATGCCCAAGAGCCAGGTCTACCACATGTATATAATCTCTGACACCGGTACCATCAGGGGTGTCATAATCATTTCCAAACACATTGATTTTATCCAATACTCCTGAGGCCACCTTAGCTATATAAGGTACTAAATTATTGGGAATACCATTGGGATCCTCACCTATTTCTCCACTTTCATGGGCTCCTATAGGATTAAAATATCTTAGTATGGCTATGTTCCATCTATTATCAGCGGCATACAAATCCCTAAGTATATCCTCAATCATAAGCTTGGTTCTTCCATAGGGGTTAGTTGCCGACAAAGGAAAGTCCTCTGTTATAGGTACTGTCATGGGATCACCATATACAGTTGCTGAAGAGGAAAACACCAGATTCCTCACCTCATATTCTTCCATAACCTCCAGAAGATTAACTGTACCAGTCACATTGTTCTTAAAATACTGCAAAGGTATCTTGCATGATTCACCGACTGCCTTAAGACCGGCGAAATGAATAACTGCATCTATCTTCTTGTCTTTAAATATTCTTTGTAGAGCTTTCTTATCCAATATATCATTTTCATAAAAGCTAATACTCTTGCCCGTAAGTTTTTCTACTCGTTTTATAGATTCCTTACTGGAATTACTTAGGTTGTCCACAACCACAACCTCATAGCCTGCATTAAGAAGTTCCATATTGGTATGGCTTGCTATATAGCCAGCACCGCCTGTAACTAATATATTCATAGATAATCTCCTTTTTATTTTTTCCTCTGTAATCATTATATAGGAATATAATAAAATAACAATAACCCCTGTAAATTTATTTTCCATAAAATGATAAAGTCAGTCCACTTTTGATAATTCTATATCCTTATGTCAGGATAAGCTCCCATAATATAACAGGGCATTAGACCTATCTTCATGTTATAATACTTATGTAAAGCAGTTGATATTTAATTACCTGCAATAACAGGAAAGGAGCATACCATGGGAAATTTATTTTCCTTCAGGTATGGCCTTCTCTTAAGCATTCTTTTATTTAGTATTAGCTTATATGGATTTGTGAAAGAATATAAGCATTCTCATATAGAGGATAATAGCTTTTCCACACAGGAGGATCAATATGTGGATGATTTTCAGCTTAATCCTCTTAAAAATAATGATTTACCTAATAAGTCTGTTAATTCTGACAAGGATTCTTCTTTGCCTTTTAACTCTTCTCCAATATATAGGGATATAAGCTTGAATGTCTCCGATAGCTGGATTACACTTGGAGATAGTGTAGATAGCTTGATGGATAAACTAGGAAGCCCAAACCGCATAGCTAAGACAGAGATGGATTACGATTATTATGTCTATAACAAGGATTACAGCAAGCTTTTGCTTGTTGCAATAAGGGAAAATGAGGTTATAGGCTATTATACAGATTCAATAGATTTTAATTATCTTGATATAGAACCTGGTTCCAGCCTAGACATGGTAAACAAAACGCTAAATTCGAGCTTTTCTTTGGATTATGTATTAACTCATACCACTGAAAACTATAAATTACATATTTTTATGGATGAGCTAGGTAGCCATGCTGTAACTGGTATTTCCCTTCTATCAACCGATGTTAAGGAAAAAGCCTATACAGTTAGGGTTATGAGAGATACAGAGCTTCTGGTCTATGACCTTACTAACTCTATAAGAGAAAGAATGGGCCTTCCCCTATTGTCCTGGTCATCCACTGCTGCCAGGGCTGCCGAAAGGCATTCCAAAGATATGGCAGAACATTCATACTTTGACCATTATGATTCCTATAATAACACCCCAGGAGACAGATTGAACAAGGAAGGTATATCTTATCAATCTATAGGTGAGAATATTATAGCTGGTTATGAAAATGCAATTATATCCTGCCATGCTTGGTTCAATTCCCCTGACCACAGAGATAATATACTAAATAAAAATTTCCAAAGCTTAGGAGTAGGGTATACATATCTAGAAAACAGTATCTACAAAAAATATATTACTCAGATATTTTATCGTTAAATCTATATATCTATTAAAAAATAGTTTAGATATAATTAATTATAAATATTATTTACAGACCAATTATATGATGTAAAACCTTTCATAAATATTGTAAATTTAACCTTGCTTAAGAGGGGTATTATAATGTATCCTTATACAAGGAGGTATCATATGGATCAACAATTGTTTCATGAGGTATGTGATAAGGTCATTGGACAAGGACAAAGCTTAATGGGAATTGGCACTTTGGGTGAAAAGACTGTACATTCAGTCTTAAAAAATTATTATGACACCAATGATAACAACCATGAGATTAAAATTGATGGCTTTGTAGCAGACATCTGTAACGGAGATGAAATCATAGAGATACAAACCAGAAGCTTTGATAGATTAAGAAAGAAATTATCTGTTTTTTTAAATAAATATCCTGTCACCATAGTTTATCCTATACCATATATCAAATGGATTAGATGGGTAAATCCTCAGACAGGTGAAATAACTAAACCAAGAAAATCTCCTAAAAAGGGTAGCCCTTATATTATTTTTCCCGAGCTTTATAGAATAAAAAACTTTCTATTAGAGCCTAATTTACGACTTAAAATTGTTCTACTTAATATGGAAGAATATCGATTCTTGGATGGATGGAGCGAGGATAGAAAGAAGGGTTCCTCTAGGTGTGACCGTATACCTACAGATCTAATTCAGGAAATCTATATTTCTGAAACTGAGGATTACAAGCAACTTCTACCGGAATCCTTGGAGGAGGAGTTTACCTCTAAAGATTATAAGAAAGCCTCGGGTCTATCAGCGGGGGCTTCTAATACAGCCGTACATATACTTAATTATGTGGGAGTTATACAAAGAATAGGAAAAAAAGGCAGAGCCTATCTATATTGTAGAAAATAAACATAAATATAAAATATATAAAAAGGAGGTATGGGGGTTTATAGCCCCCGCTAAGCAGCTATGACTACAGAAAACACAAATAATATCAATGACAAAGAGATGGATAACATTGAAGGTAATGAAATCCAACCTGATGAAGCCATTGCAGATGTGCCTGTGACAAGTAAAAATGAGCCTATTCCCTCCATGGATGATTTTAAGGATCAGATTGAGAATTCCTTTAAAAAGATTTCTGAAGGAGATATCCTAAAAGGCACTGTGATTGGCATATCAGATACAGAGCTTACCTTGGACTTAGGCTATTATGCTGAGGGAATTGTTAAGCTGGAGGAACTTAGCAACGACCCTGCATTTTCAATAAAGGCTGACGTGACTATAGGTGAAGAGATGTCCTGCCTTGTATTACGTGAGGATGATGGGAAAGGAAATATACTTTTATCCAAAAAAAGGGCAGATGATATTCTTTCCTGGGAAAAGCTCTCAGAGCTTATGGAGTCCAAAACCAAGCTTACGGTCAAAATAGCCCAGGCCGTAAAAGGTGGTGTAGTGGCTTATCTTTATGGCATCCGTGCTTTCATTCCAGCCTCTCAACTCTCCATTGACTATGTGGAAGAATTAGAAACCTGGGTAGGAAAGGAGATAGAGGTAGTTGTAATAACAGCTTCTGAAGAGGATAGAAGGCTTGTTTTATCAGGAAAAGAAGTAGAGTTAGAAAATGAAAGTAAAAAAAGAGCAAGCAAAATGGCAAAGCTTAGTCGCGGTCTTGTAACAAAAGGAACCGTCGAAAAGATTATGCCTTATGGTGCCTTCGTGAACATCGGAGAGGGTCTTTCCGGGCTTGTTCATATATCTCAGATAAGTGAAAAAAGAATTAAATCACCAAATGAGATTATTAAAGAAGGTGAAAATGTAACAGTAAAGGTAATAGATATAAAGGATGGCAAAATTAGTCTTAGTATGAAAGAAGTTATAGAGAAAGAGGAAGTTGCTATTGATGTTATGGATGCCCCTTCCTCCTATCAATCTGGTGAGGAAGCAACTACAAACCTGGCTTCTTTATTAAAAAATATTAAGCTATAAAAGATATCCTAAGTTATATTCCTATAAGAATTAATTACAAGAGCTTTACTAAAACACGAAAAAATAAGGAGCACCTACTTTCCTATAAGGAAAAATTGGCGCTCCTATTTATATTTCTTAAATCATCTCAAGGCAAAGCTATTAATATTATATTCTCATATATCCACCATTAAAAATAGATAAAATCTAAAAGATATAGAATAATAAAGACAAGGGCTCCTGTTCCTAAAAACTGTAGAAAGAAAAGCAACCATAAAAGTCTTCTATTCCCTTTAACCTTTTTTTCTAATCTATTATCATTTTCACTAGATTTTGAATTTGTCTCTCTAGCTTGATGGAGCTCTTGTTTATGTAGCTCTGACATTACAGATGACAGTCTATCTATAAGACCCTTGTCAAGTTCTTCAATTTTATAATTAGTCTCAATAACTGCCGCCAAAAGGCTTTCTATATTATCTAAAGCTTTTCTTGCCTGGTTTAGAGCTTCCTCTTTCTTCTCTTGGGGCCAGTTGTCATCATTATTTTTCATTTCCTCTAATAGCAATAAAATTTCATCATTTTGCTTTTGTATCTGAGGCAGTTTTCTTAAATTCTTATCTAGACTTCTAGATAAAGGAAATAGACTCATTTGTACTCTCCTCCAACCCTAGTAGGCCCCAAAACCTAAAAGCATACGGCCTTTTTTAGATTTATTCTTGGATTTTTTATCCTTGTTAGTTTCATCTTTAATCTGTTCGCCATCTACAATGTTTTCTAAGGATTGCTGTGCACTATATTGTTGCACCTCTTCATTAATTGAGAGCATTTTTTGATCTAGGTATGACACCAACTCAGAGCATTCCTTAAGCTCTCTTCTGATATGCTCCGGTGCATTTCCTTCAAATTTATAATAAATCTTATGTTCTAAACTTGCCCAAAAATCCATGGCAATAGTTCTGATCTGTATCTCTACCTTAATATCAGCGGTAGAATTGGAAAGATAGACAGGTACGGTAACTATCATATGATAGCTTGTATACCCATTGGGCTTAGGGTTGGCGATATAATCCTTTATCATAAGAACCTTTATGTCGCTAAGCTTGGATATCAAATCTGCTATTCGGTAAATATCTGATGTAAAAGAACATATAATCCTAATTCCCGCTACATCATTAACATGGTTAATTATATTATCAACATTGAGTTCCTTTCCATAGCGTCTTAATTTCTTTGCAATGCTCTGTGGAGTTTTTAGTCTGGAAGTAATATGCTCAATAGGATTATACTGATGAGCTAACTTAAATTCGTTATTCAGTATCTCCAGCTTTGTGTTAATTTCCTTTAATGCTGCATCATATAGCATTAATGCCTGACTCCACTCCTCTGCCTCAATATATAGCATAGGTAGATTCAATTCAATCACAACCTTTGCATATGTGTAATTATAACACAAATTTTTTTATTATTTAATCTATCTAACAAGGTCAGTATAACATATAATTATGAACAAACCTTGAAGATTTAAAATCTTAATCAAAAATTAATAAATAAATTTAATTTCTTTGTTGATTTTTTCTGAATGTTTTTATTAGTTAAAAAATTATTAATTTATTTGTTGACAATATTATTACTTCTAGATATAATGTTGGAAGACTATTACAGAAAGTGAGGTTAAACATATGAAGTTATATATTACTAGAAATCAAATCGGTATAAATCATGCTAACGCTATAGCTATGTCTTTATGTGGAAATACCTCATGGATCTGTAAGAATCGTGTTCGTATATAGTTGACCTAACCCTTTTGCTGCCTTTAGGATAGGATTAACTATAAATAGAATCGAATTTTGCATGTTTGCCGTGGTATTTCTACCACGGCTTATTTTATTGTAATAGACATTGCTCTAATCAGCCTATAAATAATTATATAGAGCAAGCTTAACAATAATAAGTAAAACATAAAAATTCCGATTAACGAATGTATTGCATCTAGGGAATGCAGAAATGGAGGAGTAATGAATAAATTGTCATATTATTTAAAGAAGTATTGGTATGCATATGCTTTTGCGCTTCTTTGTACTGTGGTTGCCGTAATTATGGATATGGTTTCACCACAGATCACCAAGCGTATTATAGATCAGGTAATAGTTGGTGGTGAAGTAGGCCTACTTCCCTCTCTATTATTAATGATACTATTAATTGGCTTTGGCAGAGCTATATTTGCATATCTAAAGGAGCTGGTCTTCGACACAGTCAGCTCAAAGATAGCCTCAAAACTGAGAAAAAGGCTATTTAACCATATACAGGGCCTGTCAATAAGCTTTTTTGATGGAAACAATACGGGGGAACTGATGTCCCGAGTAAAGGATGACGTAGATCGAATCTGGGCTGCTGCTGGTTATGTCAGTATGCTTATCTTCGAAGTTGTCATTCATACAGGTATTGCTCTGTTCTTTATGTATCGCTTAAGTACTAGCCTGGCGATTATACCCACAATTGTACTACCTATTGTGGCAGGGCTCGCCATATTGATGGAACATAAGCTAGGGAAAATATATGAAAAAATTAGTGAACAAAATGCGAAATTAAATACAGTAGCCCAGGAGAACCTGGCAGGTGTTCGAACTGTTAAATCCTTCGCAAGAGAAAAATTTGAGATAAAGAAGTTTTTATCCCATAACAAGCAGTATTATGAATTAAATATGAAGCAATCTAAGGTATTTATAAAACTCTATCCTTATTTTCAACTAATCACCAAGCTCCTTCCAATGATTGTAATATTCTTTGGTGGGCGGCAAGTAATTAATGGAGAAATTTCACTTGGTACCTTAGGTGCCTTCACTGAATACTCTATGAACATTGTATGGCCTATGGAAATGCTAGGTTGGCTATCAAACGATCTAGCGGCGGCATTTGCTTCATATAAGAGGATAAAGAAGATATTTGCCGAGGAACCTGTAATTATCGAACAGGAGAATCCAGTAGTCTTGGAAGAAGTAAAGGGTAGTATAGACTTTGAAAATGTTTCTCTATCCATTAACGGTAATAATATTCTTACAGATATAAGCTTTAGCTTACCTGCTGGTAAAACTATTGGCATAATGGGGGCAACAGGTACAGGTAAGTCCTCTATTATTAATATATTACAGAGGTTTTATGATGTAACCAAGGGCGAAATTCGTATAGACGGTGTAAATATTAATGAGCTGTCCCTGAAGCAGCTAAGAGGAAGTATCTCTCTAGTAATGCAGGATGTTTTCCTCTTCTCTGATACAATAAACGAAAATGTAAAATTGGGAAATAGAGATAGAATAAAGCAGGATGAAATTATTGAAGCTGCAAATCTTTCTCAAGCCAGTGAATTTATCGATAAGATGGATGAAGGCTATGATACAATTATTGGCGAACGAGGAGTAGGCCTGTCCGGCGGACAAAAGCAAAGAATTAGCATTGCTAGAGCACTGGCTAAGAATGCACCAATCCTTGTACTAGATGATTCTACATCAGCCCTAGATATGGAGACAGAGCATATGATTCAAAAGGCTCTCACACAGATAGATGCCACCAAGATCATTATAGCCCATAGAATCTCTGCTGTAAGAAACGCCGATGAAATAATAATATTAGAAGACGGGAAAATAACCGAACGAGGAACCCATGAAACTCTTCTAGAGGAAAAGGGATACTACTATCAGACCTATCTGGCTCAGTATGGAGATTATATATCTTCTGACATCCTGGCTCGTACTGGCTCTGATGATAGGGAGGTGACTATATGTCAATAAATGCAATCAAAGATGATGAGCAAATGAGCTCAGTCAGTAAAAAAACAACTATGATACGCCTGTTTCGATATCTTTTAGCATATCGAACAACCATAGCAATTGTTATTTTGATAATGCTGGCAACAGTAGCAATCTCAATTATTAATCCACTATTAATTGAACGGGCAATTGACGTTCATATAGCCAACCGAGATCTAGAAAGCTTGATTAAAATCATAGGTCTGGCCTTAGCAATAAATATTATATTTATTCTCTTAATAAAATTAAGAATGTATTTGATGGCAAAAATGTCAAACGATGTTCTCTTAAAAATAAGACAGGAGCTATATACACATATACAGAACCTAAGCTTTAACTTTTTTGATAGCAGACCTACAGGTAAGATACTGGCAAGAATTATAGGAGATGTCAATTCATTAAAGGATGTGCTATCCGATAGCGTTACCACATTAATTCCTGACTTTGTTACCATAAGCGCTGTAGTGGTTATCATGCTTATAAAAAACTGGCGACTGGCCCTGGCTTCCTTAATAAGCCTGCCCCTTATGCTTGCTGGCCTATGGTTCATCGAAACAAGGTCTCACCTAAGATGGCGTATTCATAGAAAGAAAGGTTCCAATCTTAACGCCTTTATCCACGAGGACCTTTCTGGTATGAGGATTATTCAAAGCTATACAGCTGAAGATGAGACAGAAGCAGACTTTGATATACTTCTTAAGGAGCATAGAGGTTCATTTATGAATGCAATTGTTATAAATGATGCCTTCTTCTCAGTAGTAGATATAAGCTGGGGTCTTGGTACAATTGCTATGTACTATGTAGCAATTAAGGTTATGGGTATAGGTGTGGACAATGTGGGTACCTTAATATCTTTTGGTATGTATATAGGTATGTTCTGGCGTCCCATAATGAACTTAAGTAACTTTTATAATAAGCTTATAACTAATATATCCGGTGCTGAACGTATATTTGATATTTTAGATACTAAGCCAGAGATAGCTGATTCATCAAATGTAATTGATATGCCCGTTATCAATGGTGAAGTAACCTTCGAACATGTATCATTTGCCTATGATAAGGATACTAAAGTTTTAAACGATGTAAGCTTTAAGGTAAAGCCAGGTGAAACTATCGCCCTTGTGGGACCTACAGGAGCAGGAAAAACCACAATAGTCAACCTAATTAGCAGATTTTATGATGTTCAAGAGGGTAATGTATATATTGATGGTAAAAATGTTAAGGATGTATCCATAGAAAGTCTAAGAATGCAGATGGGAATTATGACACAGGATAACTTCCTCTTCTCCGGTACGGTTAAAGATAACATACGATACGGTAAGCTAGATGCTAGCGATGAGGAAATTATTGAGGCAGCAAAGGCTGTTAATGCTCATGACTTTATTATGAAGCTGAAAAAAGGATATGATACTGAGCTTAAAGAAAGAGGCAGCGGGCTCTCTATCGGCCAAAGACAGCTCCTAGCTTTTGCTAGAACCATGGTTTCCATGCCTAAGATATTAATACTTGATGAGGCAACCTCAAGCATTGATACTCACACAGAGCTATTAGTTCAAGAAGGTATTGAGGCCTTATTAAAAGGGCGTACATCTTTCGTAATTGCCCATCGCTTATCCACAATAAGTAAAGCCGATAGGATCTTTGTTATCGATCAAGGAAAGATATTAGAAGAAGGTAGCTCTGATGAGCTCCTTGCTAAGAAGGGCTTATATTACGATCTTTATATGGCACAATTTAAAAACATCTAAAAAATAAGGGACTATTGCAAGCACATTGCTCTAGCCCCTTATTTATACTTTGTCATAATTACCCCACTCAAATAAAGTGGGGACTTCTTTATCTTAATATTTAAATCTTCTGTTAGGTATGGTTACAATAAAGCTAGTTCCCTTTGTAAATTGTGAACGCACCTTGATTTTTCCAGTGTGAGCTAAAATAATTAGCTTAGCCAAGGATAAGCCCAGTCCATGTCCGCTAATGTTTTGGCATCTTGCATGATCCGATCTATAGAAGCGATCAAATATATGTTCTAGATCATTAGCAGTCATGCCTATACCGGTATCTTGGACCGTAATAACACAATCTCCATTTTGATTCTGGCATAATATATTTATTTCATCTCCAACCTTAGAATATTTAACCGCATTATCAATAAATATACGAACCGCCTGTTTTAAGGCCTGTTTATCCCCATACACAGTTACATCCTCCAGGATAGGGCTATTTATAATACGATCTGGTGCAAGCAGCCTAGTCTCCTTAATCATATCTTCTACCATAGGCCTAATATTAAACCATTTCTTATTAAGCTTTAAGGTCTTCTTATCATGTCTAGACAAGAATAGAAGCTTTTCTACTAGATCCTGCATGCCACGGGCTTCATTTTGAATTGCTTCTATAGATTCGTCTAAAACCTCTTCGTTAGTAGAACCCCAACGATCTAACATATTGGCATATCCTTGTATTACGGCAATAGGTGTGCGAAGCTCATGGGATGCGTCAGATACAAATTGCTTTTGACTTTCATAGGAAGTCTCTAATCTGTCTAGCATCTGGTTAATAACATTTGCCAAATCCTTTAATTCATTTTGTGTACCAGCCACATTCAATCTTTCACTATGTAGATTGTGGGCTGTAAGTCTATTTGCTGTTGCTGACATAATACTTATAGGCTCAAATAGCTTCTCGTCTCTTTTTCTTCCCTTTCTAATAATCATAACAATTACAATTAGGTAGAGAATAACCAGCTTCCATAGCATAGATAAAAATCTTCGATAACTTCTTGTTAAGTCGTATTGAAATGTTGTCCTATAATTAGTATCAGCAACTGAAAACTCCATTTCCTCATTTATTACTAAAATGTGATTCTCACTTTTTCTGTCAAAGTGAATTCCGTGAAAGAATGCCTTATCCGAAGTCGGACGATATGCTATGTCATTATAAACCTCTTTACCAGTATCAGTATTTACAATGAGCATAGAAAGATCCTTCATATAATAAGGGTTTATATAAACACTTCCATTTGATTCAATTATAGAGCTGACTATATCATCTGCCATATCAGAAAAATTGTCCTTTTCTGCATACATATATATAACAAAAATTCCGCTTAAAATTATAAGGCCATGGGTTAAAAGTAGCTTCAGGTATCCCATAGATATTCTAAGTAATATAGATAACCTGAGATTACTCATCCACACTAGTCTTTTCTCCCGAATTGGAAGAATAACTTTAATCGAAATCTTTCGTATAGCCTCTAAGAATTTATCCCAGCTCATATTATCTCCTCGTCATTTCTTAAAGCATGTTAACCTTAAGACTTATCCTTTATTATATAACCAACACCACGAACAGTTGAAATCAAGTGTATATTGTACTTCTCATCAATCTTCTGTCTCAAATATCTAATATATACATCAACTACATTTGTATCTCCAAAATACTCATAATCCCATACATGGTTAAGTAGCTGTTCTCTACTTAGTACAATGTTTTTATTTCTGATCATATATTCTAAAAGCTCATATTCCTTCTTAGTAAGAGTAAGCTCTTCATCATTATAATAAGCACTTCTACTAGCAGTGTTCAGTCTCAAATTACCTATCACTAAATTCTCAAGCTTTGGCTCTTTTGCATTTTTCTTTCTATTAAGGGCAACCCGGATTCTAGCAAGTAATTCTTCAATGGCAAAGGGTTTTGTCATATAGTCATCAGCACCGGTATCAAGCCCCGCCACCTTATCGGACACGTCGTCCTTTGCTGTAAGCATTATAATGGGAATCTGGGATTCTAAGCGAATTCTACGACACACCTCTATTCCATTTAAGCCTGGAAGCATAATATCCAGTATGACAAGGTCAACCTTCTCATTTAGAGCCTTCTCCAAGCCCAGCCTACCTTCTCCTGCTAATAGTACCTCGTATCCTTCATGCCTTAGTTCGAGCTCTAAGAATCTAGCAATTTTAAGTTCATCTTCAATAATTAAAATTCTGGCCATTTTGATCTTTCCCTCCCTTTTTCATATATGACAGCAAAAATCACACCTGTCCTATAAGCAGCTTTCTATGAGACTATTGTATATACTGCAAGTAATAATTTCAACTCATCTATATTAGAATTCCATTAGAAATGCAAAAGAAGGCCAAGATAGGACTTCTTTCCCTTTCCTGGCCTTCCTTAAAAGTTATACAATAGTATATTTATATATAGTAATGATTTCTACGACCTCTTACTTTAATGTGGATTTTACTGCCTTTACTACATTATCAACTGTAAATCCAAATTTCTCAAAGAGAATATTGGCAGGTGCAGAAGCGCCGAAGCTATTCATAGCAACTATAGCACCATCTAATCCAACGTATTTATCCCATCCAAAATAGGATAATGCTTCTACTGCTACCCTTGCTCTTACACTCTTAGGTAGTACACTTTCCTTGTATTCATCAGACTGCTGTTCGAACACATCCATAGAAGGCATACTTACAACTCTTACATCTATACCTTCCTTTGATAGTTCTTCCTGAGCAGCTATTCCAAGCTGTACCTCAGAACCAGTTCCAATAATGATTGCATCAGGTACTTCTTTCTTAGAATCTGAAATTACATATGCTCCCTTTAAAGCATCCTTAGAGGATCCTTTAAGCTGTGGTAGATTCTGACGAGACAGAACAAGTGCTGTTGGGGTCTTGGTAGAAGTAATAGCATAATACCAAGCAGCTATACACTCAGTAGCATCTGCCGGACGATATACAGTAAAGTTTGGCATTGCACGAAGCATAGCTAATTGCTCGATAGGCTCATGGGTGGGTCCATCTTCACCAACACCAATACTGTCATGTGTTAATACATAGGTTAAAGGTATCTCCATAAGGGCAGCTAATCTTGCCATAGGCTTTAGATAATCACTGAACACAAAGAATGTAGAAACATAGGGCTTTAATCCACCATGTAGAGCCATTCCATTACCGATTCCTGCCATGGCCAACTCTCTAACTCCAAAATGCAGATTACGTCCACCATAGTTATCTTTTGAGAAAGATCCTTCATCCTTCATAAAAGTCTTAGTTGAAGGAGCTAAGTCCGCACTTCCTCCAACAAAGTTAGGTAGATGATCCTTTATTCTGTTTATAACCTGACCAGAAAGATTTCTTGTGGCATCTGCCTTATCATCATAAGCCCAGAACTCTTCATTGTCTATCAAATGCTTTGCTGCATTTTCATCATGATACTGTTCCCATAGCTTCTTCATCTCTGGATACTCTTTGCTATAGCTATCAAACAGCTTATTCCATGCGTCTTCAACTTCAGCATTCTTCTTAGCAATGGACTTGTAATTCTCATATATTTCTTCTGGAACCTCAAATGCAGTCTCACTAGTCCAGCCGAGCTTTTCTCTTAAGGATTTGATATTGTCAACACCTAAAGGCTCTCCGTGAGCACTTGCCATTCCCTCTTTAGGGCTACCATATCCTATTTTGGTCTTAATAGTGATCATTGAAGGTCTAGTTAGGTCTGCTTTAGCAGCCTCGATTGCAGCACCGATTTCCTCAAGATTATTACCATCTTCAACTACTAAGGTCTGGAAGCCAAATGCTTCAAATTTCTTCTTTACATCCTCAGTAAATGCGATATCGGTATCACCCTCTATAGTTATCTTATTGGAATCATATAACACAATTAACTTACCTAATCCTAAGGTTCCAGCCAAAGACATAGCCTCAGAAGTAATTCCTTCCATCATACAGCCGTCGCCACCAAGAACATAGGTATAGTGGTCTACTACTGGATAACCTTCTTTATTAAATTTAGCTGCAAGATGAGCCTCTGACATAGCCATACCTACTGCCATTGCCATACCTGCTCCAAGAGGTCCAGTTGTAGCCTCAACACCCACAGTATGTCCATACTCAGGATGACCAGGTGTTAGGGAACCATCCTGTCTAAACTGAGATAGATCCTCTGATGTAAGACCATAACCAAATAAATGTAATAGTGAATATAACAGCATAGATCCGTGACCACCGGATAGAACAAACCTATCTCTGTTAGGCCATTTTGGATTTGCTGGATTATGCTTCATATGTTTTGCCCATAATTCATAGGCCATTGCTGCAGCTCCAAGGGGAAGTCCCGGATGTCCAGAATTGGCTTTTTGAACGCCGTCTGCAGATAAAACTCTGATAGCATTTACTGACATATTGTCTATGTTGCTCATTATATTTCCTCCTTTAAACATAAATGTTCTTTTAAAAAACCATTGTTAATACTATAACGCATATACTAGTAAATATACTATAAAAAGGGTTTCATGGCAACTATCAAATGAAACACTGTTTTATATTTTTTCAAATATTTTATACCTTATTCCTTAAATTTCCCCTTAGTTTAAATTTATCTTACATATCTCTCCTGAGATGCATATAGAGTGAATATAATAGCTGGTACTAATACCAATTGAATAAGAATGCCCGGAATAGCAGTCAAGGCTGAACCAAATACCGTGAGTGGGGCAGGGACAGTCATAGCAAATACTCTTGCCATAATAAATAAAGCCAATGCATTTATTAGTCTACCCAGTATCATTGAAACAATCAAACTTATATAAACCCTAAAGGACCGACGCATTCTCTTTATATTATTTTTCTGTAATAGATACATCGTTAAACCTGCAAAAAATCCATAGGCAGCCAATTCTATAGCCATAATTAAATTATGTGGAAACATAGGTAGTCCAAAGATAGAATTTATCAATGGTGTTATAAAGCCAATTATGGCTCCGTAAGATGCTCCAAGATAAATACCTGCTATAAACACACCAAGGTGCATTGGCAATAGTACCTTACCTATCTCCCCTGTCCCAAATATATGGAACATTCTAGGTATGATTATTCCAATAGCAAGTAAAAGTCCCCCTATAGTTAGTCGATATACATTGTTTTTTCTTTCTGTGTTCATTATATTTCCCTTCCTAGAAGCTATTTTTTTTATTACAGTTTACTAAACACTTCTCCTAGCCCTGCTTGTATAAGCAAATCTGCTTCTTTATCATAGGGCGTTACAGATTTATTAACTAAGGCCATTTTATTACCACTGTAGTAGCTAATAAGTCCTGCTGCTGGATAGACACTAAGAGATGTACCCCCAACTATTAATAGCTCTGCCTTTCTAATAGCATTAATGGCCCTAGATACTGTTGAATCATCTAGTCCTTCCTCATATAGAACAACATCAGGCTTAATAATACCACCACACTCACATAGTGGTATCTTGTCTGCTTGCTTAATCCTGTCTATTGTATAAAAACATTTACAAGTCATGCAATAATTACGTAATACAGAACCATGAAGCTCAAGAACATTTTTGCTTCCTGCCTGCTGATGAAGCCCGTCTATATTCTGAGTTATAAGGGCCTTAAGCCTTCCCTTATCTTCAAGCTCCGCCAATTTAAGGTGAGTAATATTAGGCTTAACATTATCATATATCATCTTTTCCCTATAAAAACTATAGAACATCTCTGTATTCCTAACAAAGAAACTATGGCTTAATATTGTTTCAGGGGGGTAATCAAACTTCAGATGATATAGACCATCAACACTACGAAAATCGGGTATCCCACTTTCTGTTGAGACACCAGCTCCTCCAAAAAACACAATATTGCTGCTCTCAGATATCCATTGTTTAAGTACGTTGATTTTCTTCTCTAACATTTCTCCTCCTAGGATATTTTAAGTGATACCTAGCCAACTCGGCCACAAATTCCACATTAAACTTATAATATCATTGCCTTATCCACACATTAATAATAGTAACCCCCATATGTTCTTATGTCAATTATTAAGGCTAAGGTAGAAGAAAGAGCTTTTTTATGTAATAGACAAAATTTACACTATATAAAAAAACGACCTAGAAAAAGGCCGTTATTATGAGACATCGGGGACTCGAACCCCGGACAGCTTGATTAAAAGTCAAGTGCTCTACCACCTGAGCTAATGTCCCCTACTTTTTAAAATAAGAAAATGCCCAGAGCCGGAATCGAACCAGCGACACGAGGATTTTCAGTCCTCTGCTCTACCAACTGAGCTATCTGGGCATGGTATA
>JAAYPG010000124.1 GCA_012519905.1 Clostridiales bacterium
CCGAAGCCTGTCATACTTTTTATCATTATCCACACGCTTTCATCGACTTAGTTGGATATAAAATATCCAATTAATTATAAATTAAATTATATTATAAGTCAAGCCAAGCAATAACTATTTAGCAAAGCATAAGCAATAACTATTTAGCAAAGCAATAACTATTTAGCAAATCTATTCACATTACTCTATAGTGTGACTACTGTAGTAGTAAAGCCATCTAAGCGCAGACGATATTCTAATTGTGCAATCAAATCCAAATCCATACTTCTTCCAATAAGAACCGAATAGTATGGGTTTTCATATACAAACTGTGCTGGATAACCCCTATCTAAGAGATCAAAGTACATACTTATGGCTTTTTTATAATTTAATAAAGCTCCTACCTGAACTGTATATGTTAGATTAGTTTTCCCAGCCTCCTTAATTGAGAGCCCCTTTTTTTTATTAGTTCTTTTATTATCTTTATTACTTTTTAGGGGGATTGACTTCATTATTCCCTTTGCAATTGCTTCTGCTATCTCATGAAGCCTGGTATCAAATATCATATTGTCATGTTCAGAATTTAAATTACAAATACTCATCATAAGAGCAGGCATACTTGTATCCCTAAGAAGCATGTTTTCACTTCTTACATGGATACTATAGTGTTTAAAACCCAAAGGCCTTAACTCATGAGCAATATTTATTGCTGTTTTTTCAGCCACTCCCCCTAATTCAAAGACATAAAAATATAATACCGAATTAAAAACATTCAATTCTCCTATTATTCTATGAATAGAAAGAATAAAATCCCCATCTAGTTGATTAGCTTTCTTAACTCTATCATTGATGGCTACATATATATCGGTAGTACGAATATATTCTACATCATAACCGTATTCTATCAATTCATCCCCTAGCGCAAGCGTAAGTCTTAGATTATCTGTCTTTTCATATCTATGACCATAGACGTCACCAAGATCGTTTCCCCCATGACCAGCATCTAAAATAATCATAGCCACTCTCATCACCTACTATACTATTAGCCATCTTTATAGTATATGTACATATGGTAGCTCTATATCACTGATAAATTAAAATAGTAAATAGGCCGACAAGTAGGAAGTGGACTAAGAAACATCAATAAGGGATTGATACCAAGATACATTTGACATCAATCCCAACAAGTAACCATATCTCCTATTCTATTCTGAAAATAAAGCAGTTGATAGATATCTCTCACCAGTATCCGGTAAGATAACAACAATATTCTTACCTTTGTTTTCAGGACGCTTTGCTACTTGTGTAGCTGCCCATAAAGCAGCACCAGATGAAATACCTACAAGTAAACCATCAGATTTTGCAATCTCACGACCAACAGAAAATGCATCTTCGTTCTTAACAGTAATAATTTCATCATATATCTTTGTGTCCAGTGTATCAGGTACAAAGCCTGCACCTATTCCCTGTATCTTATGGGAACCTGCCCTTCCCTCTGACAATATGGGGGAATCTGTAGGCTCTACAGCTATTATCTTAATATTAGGGTTCTTTTCTTTTAGATAAGAACCAGCCCCGGTTATAGTTCCACCAGTGCCTATTCCTGCTATAAAAATATCAACCTTACCATCAGAATCATTCCATATTTCTACTCCTGTAGTCTCTTTATGAACCTTAGGATTATTAAGATTTTCAAACTGTGAAGGAATAAAACTATTAGGATTTGATTTTTGAATTTCTATTGCCTTTTCTATAGCTCCCTTCATTCCCTTTGATCCTTCTGTAAGAACTAACTCCACACCATATGCCTTCATTAGGTTGCGTCTTTCTATACTCATTGTATCAGGCATAGTTATAATCAGCTTCAGGCCATAACTTGCGCATACACTAGCCAGCCCAATTCCTGTATTTCCACTTGTCGGTTCTACAATAACTGTATCCTTATTAATTTCACCAGATTCCAATGCTACCTCGATCATTCTTTTGGCTATCCTATCCTTTACACTCCCCGCTGGATTAAAGGACTCAACTTTTGCAATTATTGTAGCTTCAAGCCCATGATTATTATTGTAATTTGTCAGTTCAAGCAGAGGTGTGTTTCCTATTAATTCTGTAATCCGCTTCTTAATATTCGCCATACTTCAAATTCCTTTCATGATTTAATTGGTTTTTAGATAATTGCGAAACTCTACCTTACTTTATGATCTTGTGCTAGTTTAGCAAACCATCGCAGGCAGGCTGCCTCGCTACCTTCGCCTCGTAACGGTACATAAGGTGCCAAAGTACGTCACCTAAGTACCGATGGTCTCTGAGTACCTACTTGTGGTCCTTGTTAAACTTACACAAGAAACAAAGGTTTTCGTGAGTTTCGCAATTGCATATTTATTTTTACATTTAAAATACTATCTACTTATCTAGTATTTGTCATATGAAAATTACTATGCCTAATAATACATTATATGCACTATTTATAACATAGTATTCATACTTATTTACTATGTATTAAAATAATAATAAACCCACTTTCCTCATTTGTCAAGTAGGTTTACAAGTTATAAATTATTATTTTTGCTTTTTCTAATAAATGACCATTTTGTTTCGGAAGTAATTATCGCAGTAAATATTAATAAGAAGCCCAAAAACAGCTTTATACTAATCTCTTCCTTAAAGAATATAACTGAAAAAATTACCCCAAATACCGCCTCTAGACTAAGTATTATTGAAGCTGGGGCAGGATTGGTATACTTTTGCCCAATATTTTGTAGTAATAAGGCTATGGCAGTAGCAAAGACTGCCAAGTACAATAGCTCAGCAATGACATTTGGACTAAAAGACTTGGGTATATCTTCAAACAGCAGCATAACCACACAAGATAAAATTGCAGTAACGCTAAATTGAACTATGGTTAAAAGAACTGGGTCTCTATCCTTAGCAAGCTTTGATATAGATACCATATGTGCAGCATAAAAGAATCCACTTATTAATGAAAAGGCATCACCAAATTGAATCTTAAACCCACTATTAATAGATACAAGTCCTATCCCTGTCAAGCATAGGGCTGCTGCTATTACATTGTATTTATCAGGCTTATTCTTATCTACTATCCAGTAGAGATAAGGCACTATTACACAATAAATTGCTGTTAAAAACGCATTCTTCCCTGGGCTAGTATCTGTGATTCCAATAGTCTGAATACTATATGCTATAAATAAGAATATTCCTATTATGCCTCCACTAATAAGATAATCCTTATTAAGCTTTTTAAGTCTTTTATAGAATATTATAGATAGGAGCAAGCTTCCTAATGTAAAGCGAATTGCAAGTAAGGTATGGGGCTGCATACTATCCATAGTACTTTTTACCACAAGGAAGGAGCTTCCCCAAATAATAGAAGCTCCGAATAAGGCTATTTTTGAAGCAGTATTTATTTTCTTTTGTTTTTCCACGGTGTCTCTCGTCTCCATTTCTCTATGTAAGCTAACCTATATCCCTATAATCTTGATAAGTCAAATCTGGGACTCAAGGCTTATTATAGCTAGATAGAAAGAACCTGTCAACTTAAGCACTTTTATTATTTACTATCCTCAAGTACAAAACCATCTGTAGAGATAGTTACCATTCTCCATGGTATAAGTTCTCCGCTATTTAATATGGCTGTCTTTACCGCATGTACGATACCACCACAGCAGGGTACCTCCATCCTTATTACAGTAATGCTATTAATATTATTACTTTTCAATATATTGATTAGCTTTTCAGAATAATCAGTGTCATCTAGTTTGGGGCAACCTATTAATGTGATCTTATCTTTCATAAAGGAATGAAAATCCCTATAGGAAAAGGCTGTACAATCTGCTGCTATTAATAAGTCTGCACCATCGAAGTAAGGAGCATTATAAGGAACAAGCTGAAGCTGTACAGGCCACTGACCCAACATAGATGGCATATGGCCCTTATCCTCGGTAGCACTATTATTTATAGTAGGTTGAGCTATTGAACTTGGCTTGCTTAATTCCATCATTCTAGACCCTGGACATCCGCTAAAGCCTTGATTTTGCTCTGTAGCCCTCTTCTTACTCTCCATATTCTTTATGACCTCTTCCTTATTGAATTCCAAGGCCTCTCGAGTTTCAAATGAGATAGCTCCTGTGGGACAAGCAGGTAAGCAATTACCTAGACCATCACAATAATCATCACGTAATAATTTTGCTTTTCCATCTATAATTCCAATAGCACCCTCTTTACATGCAGAAACACATAAGCCACATCCAACACATAAATCCTCATCAATCTTAATAACCTGTCTAACCATATCCAATCCTCCTAGTCCTTTATTTCCTAACATCAAGGGTGGCTTTACCCCCTCAATTAATTTCTACTTATCTCTTAGCAACGAAGGTTTAACCTCCGTTCTCTTTAATATATTATATTCTATTTTTTAACAAGAAAATGTATCCTTAGCTACATATCTTACTGAAGCGAGCTTTTCTATTACATAATAAAGATGCTGTCGCAGAATGTAAGAGGGGGTGTATATGTTCCAATCATGCACATTTAGGAGAACAGTTTGCTACAATTTGTATTATCAAAAGCGGACTTTAGTCCGATTAAGATTTACAAATCATGACAAATTGTACTCCTAATCAGTGTGTGATGGAATATATACACTCCCTTAATTACTTATGCGACAGCCTCATACTTCATATTACTTGTAGTGATTTATTCATAATAGTTGAATATCTTTAACGCATACCCTTATCATATGGTATGCCTTCAGCCTTGGGGGCTCTAGAACGTTTTGACGTAAATGCCAATACAACCATAGTAGCCACATAGGGAAGCATCTTATAATAATCCTGATTTATATTAAGGGCCTTAAGAAAAGGTATCAAGGCTACTGAATAGGCCACTGTTCTTAAAAATGCAAAGAAAAGCGCCGCAAATAGTATAGGAATTGGCTTCCATTGACCAAATATTAATACTGCAAGAGCAAGGAAACCAAAGCCAGCTACTCCTGTATGCCCGTTGGTATTGCCATCCATAACTCCAACTGCATAGAAAAAGCCTCCTATACCGCCCAGAATTCCTGATATAGATACACCTGCATAACGCATGCGATACACATTTATTCCCACAGAGTCAGCAGCCTGGGGATGCTCACCACAGGACCGTAATCTAAGCC
>JAAYPG010000125.1 GCA_012519905.1 Clostridiales bacterium
AGTCTTTCAGTAGTTATGATGGTGGTTGCTTTTGTAGCGGTTTTCTTTTTTAATGTAAATGTGATAATTATTGTATTATTAGCAGGGCTTATTGGTGCCCTCGCATCCTACTATCAGGCTAAAAGGGAGGGGAGGGATAGTCTATGATGTACTTAAAAATGTTTATTAGTTTTTTTCAAATTGGACTATTTAGTATAGGTGGAGGCTATGCTGCTTTACCTCTAATAAAGGAACAGATTGTAGATATTAATGGCTGGCTAACTATAACTGAATTTACAGATTTAGTCACCATAGCCGAGATGACACCCGGACCGATTGCAATTAATGCCGCTACTTTTGTGGGCAACCAAATTGCGGGGATAAGTGGTTCTATAGTAGCTACGCTTGGATGCGTGCTTCCTTCATTTATAATTGTCTTGCTTTTGGCGGGGGTTTATTTTCGATATAAGAAATTAAGAATTGTAGGCGGAATACTTGACGGAATACGTCCTGTGGTTATAGCCCTGATAGGTTCAGCGGGGATTTCTATAATAAGCTTGGCCTTTTGGGGAGAGAAGGGTATAAGTACTAATATTGCAGATATCAATATAATTGCAGTAATATTGTTTGTAGCTGGATTATTTGTCTTAAGAAAATGGAAGCCCAATCCCATATTAATTATGCTGGGTTCAGGCTTTATTGGAATGATAGTATATCTATTTTAATTTTAGCTTTAACTTAGCATTAGCGGGTATTGATATAACCTGCTGAACAGGCATCCATACAAGCGCTGCAATGTAGAAATCTACTAGGCTATGGATAAATGTTCCTACGCCTACCAGTAAAATGACAGAAAGTAAAAATCCATTTTCATAGTCAGAAACAGATATGCCATTTAGCCAATTAAAATATGTTACAGCCACAACCTCGGCTGCCCCATGAATTAATGAAATCAAAGTAGCAAAAAATGCTGTGCCTTTAAATGATTGAAGCATATGGTCATTCTTTTTTAGAATGAAAGCACCTATCAGTGAAAAAATAATATGTGTTAAGGCCCGGAGGACCACAACAATCGGAAAGCCTGCAATTAAGAAGCCAATTGTTGATACTGATGCCACGAAAGCGGCTACAGTAGGAGAAATAAACATTGCAATAATTACCGGTACATGACTGGCCAATGTATATGATGCTCCAAAGGCGTCCAGTCTAATACGCGGAAATGACATTGGTATCAATATACCTAAGGCACATAAAAGTGCTGAAATAATCATGATTTTTACTTTATTTATACTTGATTTTGTCATACTTATCACCCTTCCTTACTGACTTGATAGCTGTCTTGTCAGCTGTATTATAAGTGATAATTTTGACAATGTCAACAAGAAAAAAACTGTACCGGGTACATGTCGAGCTATGTCGAAAATAAAACGGTACCAGGTACTGCATTCGACATAATCCGATAAGTACCTGGTACCGAATAGTATTCTTTTAAATCCAACCACGAAGCTTTACAGCCTCGGCCACACGGTTAATAGATATAACATATGCAGCATCACGCATATAAAGGTTCTTTTCCTTGGCAAGCTTATGAACTGCATGGAAGGCAGCGGTCATTTTCTGATCAAGCTTTTCAAGTACCTCCTCTTTTGGCCAGAAGTAATTTGTGTTACATTGAACCTGTTCAAAATAACTACAGGTTACTCCGCCTGCATTACAGAGAAAATCAGGTACCAGATAAATTCCTCTTTCTTTTATAAGCTCGTCACAATCAGGTGTAGTGGGGCCGTTGGCACCCTCACAGATAACCTTTACCTGCTTGCTAATATTCTTAAATGTCTCAGGAGTAATTTGATTTTCTAAAGCGCAAGGAAGTAGAATGTCTACATCCTGGGCAATCCACTGATCTCCGTCGAGTAGCTCACAGCCTAAGCTGATAGCCTTCTGCTTATCAATAGTTCCATAAGAATCCTTAATACTAACCATCTGTTCTATGTCAAGACCGTCTGCCTTGTAATAGGTATATGGCTTTTTATCATTGTTATCCCAGCAGGAGATTGCTGTAATTTTTCCGCCCATGCTTGTATAAAGTCTTGCGGCATATTCTGCCACATTACCAAAGCCTTGTAGACTAGCTTTTGTTGATGCGATGTCTATATTAAGCTGCTTAAGGGCCTCTCTAAGAGTATAGATCACACCATATCCTGTTGCTTCAGTACGTCCAAGGGAGCCACCCATTCCTACGGGCTTACCGGTTATGGCACCAGGGTTGCGTTCTCCTGATATAACCTCATATTCATCCAACATCCATAGCATATGCTGTCCATTGGACATAACATCCGGTGCAGGAACGTCCAAATTAGGTCCCATGTTTTTAGCAAGCTGTCTTATATATCCGCGACATAGTCTTTCCTGCTCCCCCTTAGACATGGTACGGGGATCACAAATAATGCCGCCTTTTCCTCCTCCTAGAGGTATATCCACAACTGCACATTTCCATGTCATCCACATGGATAGGGCGCGGACAGTATCTACAGTTTCTTCAGGGTGGAAGCGTATGCCGCCCTTTACTGGTCCTCTAGCATCATTATGATGGATACGATATCCGTTAAAAACCTTAGTTGTTCCATCATCCATTTTAACAGGAATAGTAAAGTGATATTCTCTACTAGGCTGCCTTAAGAGTTCTCGGGTTGATTTATCTAACCCGATTTGATCTGCCACAAGATCAAATTGCTTTTGTGCTGATTCATAGGGGTTGTAAGAAGTATGTCCCATATTATCCCTCGCTTTTCATAATAATTATAGTTTGAATTTGTAGCTCTACTTCGGTACAGTAAAGCGTTGAAACGTATATCACTAATTCTATACTTATCAGTGGGATGTTGTCAATATTTATATAATAATCTAAGAACATAAACTGGATTAAGTAAAAAATATGTAAAGTAAATCTAATACTTGTGATATTTGATAAACACTTTTATAATGTTGATGTAACAAATGATTATAAGTTAATGAATGAGGACATTATGATAATAAAAAATAAGAATTTTAACATAAAGCAAATTGCTGATTCGGGTCAATGCTTTAGAATGAATCCGATTTCTGATAATAAGTATAGCCTAATAGCATTTGACCGATACATAGAGCTCGAGCAGCTAGAGGATGATCTTATTGAGATTTCTTGCAGTGAGGAGGATTATGAACTAATCTGGAAGGATTATTTCCATCTGGATTATGACTATGGTAGGATAGTTGACGAATTGATTAATGGATCAGATGAGTTTTTAAGAGAAGCAGCCATTTACGGAAGCGGAATTCGAATACTAAGGCAGGATTCCTTTGAGATGCTTATAAGCTTTATTATATCTCAAAATAAAAATATCCCATCTATCAAGAATTGCATAGAAAGAATAAGCGAAACATACGGAGAATCTTATAGGGACGATAAGCTAAATATTAGCTATAATGCGTTTCCCTCTCCTAATGAATTGGCTAAGGCAAGAAAAGAGGATCTTCGTGCCTTAAAATTAGGTTACAGAGATGAATATATTCTAGGAGCTTCTCGGGCTGTTGCAATGGGAGATTTAGATCTAGAAAAGCTAAAGGTATCTAGCCATGAGGAGGCTATAAAAGCCTTAAAGACTATTAAGGGGATAGGCGACAAGGTGGCCAACTGTATATCGTTATTTGGTCTCTATCATATAGAAGCATTTCCTATTGATGTCTGGATGAAGAGAGTTTTGTCGGAATACTATCAGGATAAGTTCGACCCCTTACGATACAAGGGATATGCTGGAATAGTTCAGCAGTATATGTTTTACTATATCAGGCATGTTCATGGGATCTAGTTTTAAAAATTTAATACAGACACTAGAAATCCATATAGATTTTGCCATGTCAAATTAGGCATATCAAAACTGTCCGTCGGTAAAAATAAAGATGTAATAATTTATATCGAAAGGCGGTTTAATTATGGGTAATAACAATAATCGTGAAAAAAAAGGTGTTGAGAACGAAGGTAGAATAAACCATCTGGTAAATTTGATTGAAAAAAGCACGAGAACACAAAGACATCTGGAAGAGCATTCTGATATTTCCAATTCCCCTGAAAATATCCAGCATGCGAAGGAGATACAAGAGGAACGTAAAAATCAAATAGAGAATCTGAAAAATATAATTGCCTATGGAGATAATAATAGTAAAGATAAGCATATGAAAAACACTGAAAAGCGTTTTTTATATACCGAAGGCTATCTCAATAATAATGCAGACCGTATGGATGAGGAAACCTTTAAGAAGGCTAAGGAAAAGCAGGAGCATAGAAAAGAGCAGCTGGATTCATATAAATAAAAATCATCTACAAGTGGAGATTATAGATGATTTTTTATTAATATCCTTCTTTTCGCCTATCACTACGAAGTTGCCTTCTACGGATTCCTGCTTCCCACTCGGCATGCTCTGATTCAGTTTCAAGGATAAGGCGAGGGACCTCAATGGGCTTCTCATTTTCATCTATGGCTACCATAACAAGATAAGCTCTATTGACTACATTCCTAGTACCTGAAAGGTGGTCCTCCACATAAGTATCAACTCTTATCTCCATGGAGGTTTTACCCACATAGGTTACTCTTCCAACTAAGACTATTATATTATTAATATATACACCAGCCTTAAATTGTAGGTTGTCAATAGCAGCTGTGGTTACGTCATGCTCACAGTGCCGCCTAGCTGTCACAGCAGAGACTTCATCAATCCAAGCCAGAAGCTGTCCGCCAAAAAGTCGGTTGGTTCCGCTTATATGGGATGGCATAATTATATGAACCTGTTCAGTTATAGATTCCTCTACACGTTTTGCTTTCATTTTTCCTCATTACCTTCCATTTTTATTGATTATATTCTATAACGACAGTATTAAATAAGCAAGAACTATATCGATATATTATAATAGTATTTACATTTTTGTGGATTTATAAAAATACATTTTTGTGGATTTATAAAAATGTCTTTGCAATAAAAAAATTTGTGTTATAATAGATAAAGCATTTATTGTTAAATAATTTATAAAATGGAAAGGAATGAATATAATATGGCATTAGTATCAACAAAGGAAATGTTCCAAAAGGCATATGAAGGTGGCTATGCGATAGGAGCATTCAATGTTAATAACATGGAAATTATTCAGGGTATTACAGAGGCTGCAAAGGAAGAGAATTCCCCCCTTATTCTTCAAGTTTCTGCAGGAGCAAGAAAGTATGCAAAACATAATTATCTAGTTAAGCTAGTTGAAGCAGCTATATTAGAAACAGATCTCCCAATTGCTCTCCATCTAGACCATGGTGATGATTTTGAAATATGTAAGGCATGTATAGACGGAGGATTTACTTCAGTTATGATAGACGGTTCAAAGCATAGCTTTGAGGACAATATCGCATTAACCAAAAAGGTTGTTGATTACGCTCATGAGAGAGGCGTTACTGTAGAGGGAGAGCTTGGTAAGCTGGCTGGTATAGAGGATGATGTAAATGTAAGTGCAGAGGATGCTACTTATACTAGGCCCGAAGAGGTTGAAGAGTTTGTATCCCGTACTGGTGTTGACTCCTTAGCAATCGCTATTGGTACAAGTCATGGTGCCTTTAAATTTAAGCCTGGTCAGAAGCCTGCACTACGTTTTGATATCTTAGAGGAGATTGAGAGAAGACTTCCTAATTTCCCAATTGTTTTACATGGTGCTTCATCAGTATCACAGGAATACGTTAATATCATACAACAAAACGGTGGTTCACTGGAAGATGCTATCGGTATACCTGAGGATATGCTAAGAAAGGCAGCAGGAAAGGCAGTATGTAAGATTAACATTGACTCCGATTTAAGGCTTGCATTTACCGCTGGTGTTAGAGAATATCTAACTAAGAATCCTAGTCATTTTGATCCTAGAGGTTATTTGGCAGCAGGTAGAGAAAATATTAAGGCTTTAGTTAAGCATAAGATTGTTAATGTATTAGGTAGCTCAGGAGCTGCAAAATAAATAATAATGTTTGTTGAAATATATAAGTGGCATATTGGTAACAACTCATTCACCATTTTAAATCATGGTGTCATATGTTGGACCTATATGCCACTTTTTTGTTACAGTCTTATTCTTAGAATTATTAATATTATTTATGTTTTATTAGGTCTTCTAACTCCTCTGGATGAAGAGGAGCTGAGAATACAAAGCCCTGTACTATATCACATTTCTTCTCTCTTAACAAGGCAAGCTGTTCTTCGGTTTCGACACCCTCAGCTACCACTTTTATTTTTAAGCTATGGGCTAGAGCTATAATGGATTCGGCTATACGGGCATCCTTTTTACATGTGCATATATTATCTATGAAGGACTTATCAATTTTTAGAGTATCTATAGGCATCCTTGTTAAGTAATTTAAGGAAGAATAGCCCGTACCGAAATCATCTAAGGATATTTTAACTCCTAGATTCTGAAGGTTATGTAATAGCTCTGTTGCATCCATTATAGAAGATACTATAGTGCTTTCAGTGATTTCTAATACAAGATATTCTGGAGGTAATTTTGTCTCCTCTAGTATAACTGAAAGAGATTCTATAAAGCCTGGGCGGTTAATTTGAACAGATGAAATGTTAACTGATACATATCTAGGTGAAATCCCATGGTCTATAAGCTTTTTATTAAAGCTACATGCTTCCCTAATCAACCAAGCACTTAACTCGACAATTAACCCGCTTTCCTCTGTAACTGGTATGAATTCCTCAGGAGTTATAAAGCCTAATTGATCGCTACGAATTCTCATTAAAGCCTCAAAGCCCATAATGGTATTAGTCTCAAGCTTATATTGAGGCTGGTATTGAATATAAATATCATTGTTCTCAATAGCACCTCGCAGGACATCTATAATGCTTGTATTACGATTAAGCTCTTCCTCCATCTTCGAATCAAACAGGGTGTGTTTGTTTTTACCTGTATCCTTGGACTTATACATAGCAATATCAGCATTCTTAATTAATGCATTAGGAGACAAGCCATTATCAGGATAGATAGCAATTCCTATACTCATGGATAAATATATGGATTCGCCGGCTAAATCTATAGGATCTTTAAAATGGTCTATTATACTTGAGGCATAATCCAAAGCCTCCTCCTTGGATGCTATATTCTCTCTAAAAATTAGGAATTCATCTCCACCTGCTCTGGCCAACATCCCGTTTTCGCCAAGGGCGGTCAACATCTTGGCTGTATGTATTAGTAATGAATCACCATATTCGTGGCCAAGGGTATCATTCACAGTCTTGAAATTATCCAAATCAACAAAATATACTGCATGGGATTTGTTTGACCCAGGAGATGAGATAAGTGCAGCATTGACATAATCTAGAAAGGCAAGTTTATTAGGGAGGTTTGTCAAAGTATCATGATATGCAAGATACTCTATGTGATCATAATTGCTTCGAAGCTGCTCCTCATTAGCGAGAAGCTCTTCATGCATAGATTCCAAATCCTCATAATTTGTCTTTATTATATGGAGCATTTTATTAAAGTTTTTTGATAATTCACCTAGTTCGTTCCTGCTCTTAATATTGGATTGAACAGAAAGATCGCCATCCGAAGCTGTCCGCATGGCATCCCTAAGTTCGATAATAGGCTCTGTGTATTTCCTGGATAAGGAATGTGCAAATATTATTATTACTACTAAAAGCACAGCACAGATTAACAAAAGAAAGGTCAGTATTAGGCTGGTCATGGACAAAATCTCTGATACATCCTGCTTGACCAATAAAGCCCAATCCAACTCCGGAATAATGCTATAGCCATATATTTGGTTAGTGCCATTATAGTAGTATTCGAATGTACCACTGGGTTGTACTAGCCCTTTATTAAAGTCGCTTACAATACTTTTAAGACGGGCTGAGGCGATTTTAGTTCCAATGAGAGACTCGTCAGGATGATAAAGGATATCGCCGTTCAGATTTAGCAATACAGCATGTCCGCTATCTCCAAAGGTTATGGCGTCAAGGAAATTATCAAAATATGATAAATGTAAAGTACTAATTAAGTAGCCAATAGGAGGAACACTAATATCGCCAGTAAGTATAGGATAACCAATTTCAATGGAGCCATCCTGATATCCGTTGATAGCTACAGCAGGTTTTTTTGTTGCAAAAAGATAGGAAAGAGTTAAGTTTAAACTGTTATCATTTGCGATTATATCCATATCCGATCCAGCCACAGCAAGCATGTCCTTATTATATAAGGTAAGGTCTCTACAATATGGATTAATTTCTTTTCGATCCAGTAATAGTTTGTTAATCCTACTAAGCTCAGAAGAGCTCTCGAAAGAGTGATTATTTAAAAAGGTCAGTAGGCTATTGTCCAAGGAGAGCATATTAATCTCGGTTTTATGAGTTTCAATCATAGCCTCAAGACCTGAGCGATTAAGTTCAGCAGCTTTAATTAGATTAGACTTTTGTATTTGCATCAGTCTATGAGATAATAATCCATGAGCTACCACAGAAATAATCACAACAGGAATGATTGATGAAATTATTAATATAATACGCAGAGATTTTTTAATAGACATTTATAGACCCCCGACATTTATAAGGCTTTTAATATAAAAACCATAGTGTATTTATTCTATCAATTTTACCAAAATAATGCAATATAATTATATATTCGACAGCGGTGAGGAGTAAAGTTTTTTGAACTGAGCATTTTTATCCCAAAATCCATTTCTAGAAGGTTATCCACATTTTCTGTTTTTTATCGGAGTTTAATCCACATCAAGTAACCGCAGTTTACCCTAT
>JAAYPG010000126.1 GCA_012519905.1 Clostridiales bacterium
ATCTCAGCTCCTCTATACTAAAATATATTCCCTTTTCATTAGTACTGCTATATTCTATAATAATATAACTATCTCAGAAATGCTATCCTTTTAAAAACCCTTTACAATTAATTCAAATAATAACCATGGATTCCTTCCACCCATAAGGTGGAAAGTTTTTCCCGTTATATACTTGTATTGGATCATTTGAGTTTTTGTATAAGACACCGTAAGGAGTTACTTTTGCACTTTTATTATCTTTTATTACACCCATTGCATAGGATTCTCCATCTAATTCATCTAACTCTTTAGTTGCTACTGCCATTTTTTCAGTTAAGTATAGATCCTTGCCTAGCTTATTAAAGTCATTGAAGTTATTTATTAGGCTGTATCCATGTAGATTAAAACTTAGGTTTATTAAGTCTCCCATAGATGAATATTCTTCTGCAAAGGCCACTGCATGAAATTTATCTATCTCCCTTGAATCAAAACCATCAAATCTTTTCATTAGATAGTTTAACTCATCTATATTTACATTGTCATCTGCTAGGGTATTTAAAAATCTTTCATCCCTGGCATCTTCTATATAGCAGTTTGGCTCTATTGTCATTTCTATTCCTAACTCTTCACATACTTCTTCTAGATCCTCTTCCACCATAGGTAACCATATAGTCCTTCTTTCATTATGGTCACTTGATTTTCTAATTGTAATATGCATCTTTCTTCCTCCAATCTATTTTGTAATTAAAAATAACCCTGCACCATATCTATTGATTAGGGCAGAGTTAATAATTGCTTTAAAAGTCATATCTTCAATTAATTCTTTATCTGCAAGTTCATTGCTCCTTATACACTCCCTTCCACTTGATAGAGTCTTAGCTGTTTGGTATAGGGCATAGGCATTTGTATCTGTATCTTTAAGGCAAATCTTTTTAAGATCAATCTTATTATCCTTTAGTATTTCTTTTGAGTTTTTCCATAGGATTTCATCTGCAGTTAGAAGAAAAAGAATGGCAATATACCTAGATGATATATCATGCGTTTGCCAGTTCTCTTCTTGCAGAAAATTATAGAATCTTTCCTTGTGCTGATAATTTAAAAATACTTCTCCTTTAAAACTTTTACTAAGTTCCTTTAATCTGTCTCTTAAGGAATGATTTTTTATTCTACCAAAGCAATCCATTACTATGTCCTTGTATCTTTTCTTATCCACATTGACTTTGAAATTCCAATCATCATATCCACAATTCTTACAATTATCATCAACATTAATCACACTTATATCACAATCTTTTCCACTTCCTTGGCAATTAAAATAATTATTGATGACCATACCACTTCCTCTTGGCTGGGAATTTGGCACCATAACCATCAACTGCTCTATTCCTTCCAAGGATGTTCCATACATAAATAATTTTGACATTGATCTCATTCCTTTCTTTTTGTTTTTAGGCATAAAAAAAGGACAAAGTTTATTTGGTCCTGACTGACCTAAACTTTGCCCATATTATGTTCTCTAGAAATTTTGAATATTTAATCTAGATGTGGGAAATCTTTATAACCTCCACATCCATAGTTTGCAATTTATTTATAGTTTCTTAGTTGCGTATAATATAAATATTGTGTAGTATTCTATGTCCACCTATTCAGATGTCCTATCTAATATTATTCCTTCTACTGTTTTTATGTTTTTGATATCATTCCTATTAATCCCAAATAAGCATACTCTAGTTGCCATGTCGTCTGTCATGCCATTTTTAGGGACTGTGCGTTCCATGAAGAGTTTTAATATATCTTCGTCAAGTTCAGCTCTCTTTACATTAAGTTCAATCGAGCCACTTACTTCGCTTTTAACATAAACGTATATAACATTTTGACTAAAAAATTCATCATTGTAGTTCCGTAGTAATATATCTTCGCTTGATGATTGTGCAGGATGATTACTTAAAAACACTTCCAAGTCATCTAAGCCATTTATCAGTGTTGGAGTCTCGTATTTATAGTTCTCCTTCCATATTGCACGGTATTCCCCACTAACTAAATCCAATTCAATGGGCGATTGTTCAACAGATAAATTCTCAACATTTAACCTATTATTTGTTGATCTGTTATCTTTATTAGGACGGCTCCCTAATTCAACATGAAAAATCGATTTACATCCCGAAATAGAAAATAATATTAGCAGGAAAACTAAAAACAAGATTTTTCTTTTCATATTTATAACCTCCGTAAAGTTTGAAGTAATCTGTTATTTCATAACATTCTATGACTATGATGCAAAATCCTATAAAGTCTAGCCCATTTTATATATTAGACGATGAAGTTTACAAGAAGTTGCGCATTTATATACTAATGCTCACCTATAGTATATTATTCACCCACAATTTTATCAACCTCTTTACCCATTTATCTTCCAAATATCCCGAATTATCCAATGTCATCTGTCAAATGCCCTATTTTAAAGGGTCAAAAAAGGGCGTTTTTTCACCGTTTTTTGACCCAATTTTCGCACTAAAACCACTATATGTTGTGGTCGAAACCTATTATTCCTTATCCAAACCACAATACGTCATCAGAATTGCTGCCTCAACGTGGGTTGAGCCGCTTGGATTGATGTCTTGGGCTGATTTTTTGAACCTTACGTTTACGTGAACATGTCAATGGAATTTTCGATGTTTTTTCGTAAAGTGTCTGTTCGCGGGAACATGTCAATATCGTATGAAAGTGGAGTGGCTGATTGTAAACGAACAAGGCACTCTACGAAACAACAACATAGAGTGCCTTGTTGCTGAAACACAAATATTAAGCCATAATTTAGACACAAAAAGTACAAATACGTTTTAACTTATTTTATCAACTTTTTCACCGGAACAGCTGCCCGTGCTCCTGTTTCAGGTTGTGCCCCCATCATTAGATATGGCCCATCATCAGATTTTTCCCATCCGAACCGTTCAAAGGGATAATTCCCTATAGTCTCA
>JAAYPG010000014.1 GCA_012519905.1 Clostridiales bacterium
ATAATGTAGAACCATCAAAAGGTGCAAAGGTTCTTGTTATAGCAGCTATTGATGGTTCTACATTATCCGATACACCAGCTGCAGCTGCATCCAGTGTATCGGATAATGTAGAACCATCAATAGCTGCTATAACAAGAACCTTTGCACCTTTTGTAATCATGTTTTCAATTTGAGATTTTTGTGTTGGAATATCATCCTCTGCATATTGCAGATCAACTGTATATCCATTACTTTCTAAAATCTCCTTCATTGACCCACCATCCTTAATCCAGCGCTCACTGGATTTAGTTGGCATGGAAATACCTATGTATTGACCTTCTCCTGCTGTATCATTCGATGTGTCATCCTTTGATGTGTCAGCAGTATCCTTGCTTGTGTCTTTTGATGTTTCAACAGTATCTTTCGCCGTATCCTTCGCTGTATCCTTGGTGTCAGTTTTTTCACTGCAAGCCATAAACAGAGCCATGGTCATTGCTAGAACTACTAATAATGTTAGAACTTTTCTTAATCCTAATACATTTTTTCTCATAACATCCTCCCTGTTCTATTATTATTGTTACTGTTCTATGCTAAACTGTGAATTCCATACAGCTAACATGCTAATATTAATTTTTGTTTTCGTTTGTGTTCTTTTTATGCTTCGTTTATGATTGAATAATATCATCTACCACTGTAAATGTCAACAATTTTGTTTATGATTTTTTATTTTTATTATACATTATTACAAGTTTGCTGGATATATTCACCATGCAACCACAAAAGGCCTTACTTAGGCTTGTCATTTACATTATAAATGTGTATTATATACTAATAAATCAATGTTTTTATTGATTAACTGCATCTCTTGACTATAATAAAAGATATAGTCTGTATATAAAAGTATTCGAAGGGATACGAAAGTTAAAAATACAAAGACAAGATAGGATAACAATATGTTTGCAATCGAAAGAATACGAATAATAAAAAATATACTACTAAAAGACCATAAGGTATCAGTTGCTAAATTGAGTGAAATGCTTGATGTGACGGAGGTTACTATCCGCCGCGATCTTGAAAAGCTTGAGAAAGAGAATTTTCTCAAACGTACTCATGGCGGTGCTGTTTTACTAAATTATGTTGAGGATACACTTTGGGATGTTCACGAAGATACAAAGGATATTCAACTGTATCAGGAGATAGCCGATACAGCAGTTTACCTAGTAAATGACGGGGATTCTATAATGCTTACAGCAGGTTATGTTAACTCCTATATTGCAAAAGCTTTAACCTCACGGAGTAACCTAACTGTTGTCACAAATGATTTACTTATTGCATCTTCCTTCGCTCATTCCACCTCCAACACAATGATACTACTTGGCGGTGACTTGGATGAAAATGCTGTTTATGGTCAAATGACCTTAGATAACTTAAATAACTTTTCATTTAACCATGCCTTTATAGAAATTGATGGCTTTAATGAGACAGTAGGTATGACAGTATCAAGTACAAAAAAAGCTACATTAATCCAGAAGGCTGTTAAGTTGGCAGATACAGTTACTGTGGTTTGTCCTTCGAAATATTTTGGCAACAAATCACTCTATCGTGTCGGAAAAGTTAATATTGCTCATCGTATACTTACAGATTCTAACCTTGATGACCAATATAAAAACTACATGTTTAGTCATAACGTTCCATTGTTTACCTCGATAGATGTTTATGAAAATTAGTTTATAGGAGGTTCCCTTTGAACAATCCATTGCTTGAACTTAAGAATATTAACTATGCCGTATCAAGCTTTAAGATTCATGATATTAACATTTCACTATATCCTGGTGAAGTGCATATTATCATGGGCGAAAACGGTTCTGGAAAAAGTAAGCTCTTAGAGATAATAAGCGGAGTAATCGCACCAGATTCAGGCCATATCTATTTTGAAGGCGAATTGATCAAACCCAATAGGACTTCCCTATACTCTACAAATAATCTTATATTTATCCAGCAATATTCTGTTCTTTTGGAAGAGCTAAGCGTAGCAGAGAACCTTTTCTTTCATAAGCTTCCATACAAAAACAAATTATTACATACTATTGATTTTGAAAGATTAAACAAGCAATTTTTAGATTTAATTAGTGAGCTGAATTTACCCATTAAGGCTCATGATACAGTTAGGACCCTCGGTCTTGCCCAGAGACAAATGATTGAATTTTGCAAGGCTTATATTTCTGATGCTAAGATTGTAATATTGGATGAACCATCAGATGTACTAACTGCAAGCGAAAGGGAACTTTTATATAGAATTATCAATCATATCAAAGAAAGAGGTGCTGGTGTTTTCTATACAACACACCGTATTGATGATGCTATGACTATAGGTGACCGAATATCTATTATTAAAGATGGCACTTTGACCGGAACAAAATATATCAAGGAGACTACCGAAGAAGAAATCATTCAACTACTTACCGGTACACATTTAAAAGAAGGTTATCCAAAAATTAAGATAAGAAAAGGAAAAACCCTTCTTACCGTATCAAATCTCAGCTATGAAGATAAGATCACTAACATCAATTTCGAACTTAGAGAAGGTGAAATATTGGGGATAACAGGACTTGCAGGTTCAGGTAGGAGCTTGCTTGCCAAATGCCTCTTTGGTGTGACTAAATATAGTGGTCAGATTTATATATACAACAAACCAGTACATATTAGCAACCCTCGTATGGCAATTAAAAACGGTATCGCCTTAATGCCTGAAAATCATAAAGAGGATTCTATATTTAGAGAGTTAAGCGCTGATGAGAACGTTGCCTTTCCATCTCTTCATAGATTTTCAAGAAATAATATAATTAACTATGATTATTTGAAGCAGACTGTCTCGGATTATACTAGCAAAATAAATATTCCCGTTCTTAATAGAAAGAGCATTCTAGAGTACAGTGGCGGGAGCCTGCAAAAAGCCATTTTTGCAAAATGGATTATGAGTCGTGCAAAGATTTTTATCTTAGACGAGCCCACACGGGGCATAGATATAGCCAGTAAAATCGATATCTATAATTTTATCACCGATATGGCCAAGAAAAAGGCAGGAATTATCTATATCTCTTCCGATATCGATGAAATTATGGGCATCTGTGATCGAGTTGCTGTTTTGTCTGCCAATACCTTAGTATGCGATACTCCGACCCATCTAACCACAGCTGAAGAAATAACCGGACTTCAGGTACGTAATATATCCATCCCCGAGTGCACAACTACGACATAAGCAAATATATGTCGTAGTATTTCTACTTTATTATTCCAATAACCTTCTAACGTTCAATAGGCCCCATCCCTGCTTCTCCCATCTCTGACCAAGGTCTACAGCACTATCTCTTAACTTTAATTTTACCTCTTTATTAGTAAGTTCCGGATGAGCACCTAAAAGAAGAGCCATTGCTCCCGATACCACAGGGGTAGCCATGGATGTTCCGCTTTTTATTGTATACATCATAGGATAATCAGCAGTCTGAAAAAGTTGACCTCTTCCACCTCTGCCAGTTATGCGATTGATATTACACGAAATAATGTTAGAGCCTGGTGCTACTATATCTGGTTTCTTTATACAGTAGGGCGTAGGACCTCTTCCTGAATAATCCTTCGACTTTGAACCGAACACCTCCACAGATACATTATCATCAGAGGACCCCACCGTTATAACCTTACGGCTTATCCCAGGTGTTGATATTGACATAGGACCTGGCCCGTTATTTCCTGCAGCCACTACCACTATAATTCCACTATCCCAAACAGCATTCACTCCCTGTACTAGTAAGGAATTCTCATCAAGTGTATCCTTTGCCGAAGTTCCTACGCTTATATTTACCACCCGAATATTATACCTTTTTCGATTGTCAATTATCCATTGTAGCCCCGCAAGAACATCTGATATATTTCCATCCCCCCTATGATCAAGTACCTTTATTACTATGAAGTTACATGCAGGCGCTATTCCCATATATTTTCCTTTTGAAGAATAACCATTTCCACCGATTATTCCTGCGACATGGGTACCATGACCATTATCATCATAGGGTTCCTTTCTTCCACTTATAAAATCCTTAAAGGCTACTACTCTGTTCCCACCCTCAGTAAAATCCTTATGCAGGCATATTCCTGTGTCTACTATCGCCACTCCAACTCCACGCCCAAAATATCCCTTGTTATGAGCCCACCTACTATCTATAATATCATTTACTCTATTCATCTGAGCTGTAATATGGGCATCAATTTCTATATTAATTAGCCCTTCCAAGCCCTTTATTGTTTCCAATCGCTCTTTATCTACCTCTATCACATAAGCTCCTATCATAGGTAATCTATATTTTATATACCCCAACCGCTCCAATATAGTTCGTCTTTCTTCATAATCCTCAAAGTGTACAATAAGCTGAACTCTATTATTTTCTCTCATGCCTACTCCAACCATTTTTTATTATACTATTCAGGTGGCTTACTCAATATTCTATACAATGATTTTGTAGTTCATCTACAATAATTACAATATTTATTATAAAAATAGGAAATCTGTCAAGCTATCAATCATATGATACAGTGTAATTAATATTAGGAGGAACTACTATGAGTGATTTAGCAGCAACACATTGTGATCGTGGTGTAGGCGGAGCTAATGATTGTGGATGGATAATTTTCCTTATCCTCATCTTATGCTGCTGTGGTGGTAACAATAACGGATTTTTCGGAGGAAGAGACTGTGGCGGTATCGGCGGAGATAATGACTGTGGATTTATTTTCCTAATCCTTATCTTACTCTGCTGCTGTGGTGGTGGCGGTTTCGGTTTCTAATATCTAAACCAGGTTGAATTAGATATCATCTTAGTAAGTAGAAAGCTGCGTAATACGCAGCTTTTTACTTATCGTCTTCTATTTCTTTTTAACCTCTCAACACATTCTCTATCTATTTCGTAGATTGTATTTTCTTCAATGATTAGATCCTCATCACTTTTATTTGACCTCTGTTCTTTTTGTGTTTGGCTACTTACTTCATTAGAGCCCTTTTCCTTCTTTATAAATTTATATTCATTATTCGGATAATTAAATTGATTGTTCATTTAAGCCTCATAGAATTATTGTCAATTTCAGTATATGATAATATTTAACAAATGTCATTGAAAGTAATTTTGTTTTCCTATATACTATGAATACAAATTATCAAAGCAATTTATATTAAAAAATATAGATACAAGTCTTTCATTGGACAGAAAGGAAGGAAAAAATGTCAGGATCAATATACGGTAAAAGCTTTAGAATCTCTACCTGGGGGGAATCTCATGGTGAAGGATATGGAGTAGTTATAGATGGGTGTCCGGCAGGTCTACCCTTAGATGAAGGTCAGATTCAAGAGTATCTAAAAAGAAGAAAGCCAGGACAGACCAAATTCTCAACTACTAGAAAAGAAGAAGATAAGGTCAGAATCCTCTCAGGCTTGTTTGAGGGAAAAACTACAGGAACCCCAATTTCACTAATTGTATTCAACGAGAATCAACGTTCTTCAGATTATTCAGATATCGCCCAGTATTACCGACCTGGACATGCAGATTATACCTATGATATGAAATATGGCTTTAGGGATTATCGCGGAGGAGGACGCTCTTCTGGAAGGGAAACCATAAGCCGGGTCGCTGCCGGAGCTGTAGCTTCTGCAATCCTTAAGGAGCTTGGTATCTCAGTATATGCATATACCAAATCAATAGGCCCTATAACCATAGACTACCAGAATTGTCGCAAGGAATATTCACTTAATAATCCCTTGTCCATGCCAGACCCTGATGCTTCAAAAAAGGCAGAGCAATATATACTGGAGAAACACGATGAACAAGATTCAGTAGGTGGTGTTATCGAATGTATCGTTTCTGGAACACCTCCAGGTGTTGGAGAGCCTGTATTTGATAAGCTAGATGCAGCACTGGCGAGGGCTGTTATGTCTATCGGCGCTGTTAAGGGAGTTGAAATCGGGGACGGCTTTTTAGCTGCCACCCATACTGGCTCAGAGAACAATGACCCCTTCGCTTATGATAACAATAAGCAGCTAATTAAGCTGACAAATCATGCCGGAGGAATATTAGGTGGCATAAGCGATGGCTCTGAAATTATACTAAGAGCCGCCATTAAGCCTACTGCATCAATCGGAAGACCTCAAAGGACGGCTAATAAGAATAAGGAGAATATCGAGATACAGATTATCGGTCGCCACGATCCAATAATTGTTCCAAGAGCTGTTGTCGTTGTAGAGTCCATGGTAGCGATAACCTTAGTGGATTATCTCTTCCAGGGTATGACATCTAGGATGGATAGGATTAAAAAATTTTATAGTAAGTAATATAGATTAAATAACTAGCCATAGTATCTTATTTATGGCGGGGGATTTTCTAAAAGAATTAAAAGATACACTAGGTTATGATTAATTTAGTGTGTTTTTTAAGTATAACTGGACTATTTTACTTAATCCGATTAACACTTTCTGCTATTTTCTGAACTTCTTCATGTGACAGGTTGCTTTTAAAGAAATCTATAAGAAATATATAATCAGCATAGCTCCAGGATATGGTACGTCAATACTACAAAACAGGTTTTGATTTAGACGAGCAATTAAAGTACCTTCAATAGCAGATGATATATAATTCTTCAAGCATGGAACTGTTTCACATTTATATTTGTGAAACAGCCCCATGCTTTTTTGAGGATGCTTTTTTGGGTGTTTTTTTGCTTATTATAACGAAAAAAGGTATTGACATATATGCATTTATAAGTATAATGGAAATTGCACTTTGTTTAGCTCTGCTAAACTTTAAGTTTATTTTTATTAAGAATTAAGAAAGGGAGCATCCTTATGAATATTGGTCAAAAGATAAAGGAATTGCGTATTCAGAAAAGCCTGACTCAAGAGGAGCTAGCTGATAGAGCCGAGCTATCTAAAGGTTTTATATCACAGCTTGAAAGAGATTTGACTTCTCCTTCGATTGCAACCCTAGTAGATATTCTCCAATGTCTTGGAACTAACCTGGAAGAATTCTTTAGTGAAACCGCTGCTGAACAGGTAGTTTTTAAAAAGACCGATTATTTTGAGAAGTATGATAGCGACCTGAAAAATCTAGTGAAATGGATTATTCCCAATGCTCAGAAAAATATGATGGAGCCAATACTCCTTACCCTGGACCCAGGCGGTTCTACATATCCTGATAACCCCCATGAAGGTGAGGAATTTGGTTTTATAATCAGTGGCAGTATTGTACTTCACATAGGAAACAGAGCCTATAAGGCCAAAAAGGGAGAATCCTTTTATTTTACTGCTAACAAAAAGCATTATATTACAGCATCTGAGAAAAGCGGTGCTACCCTTCTATGGGTATCCACACCACCTAGCTTTTAATCATACAAGAAGGAGGTCTAATCATGACGGATAATAAATTGATTAATCTTGTGAACATAAGCAAATCCTATGGAGATAATATCGTCCTGGATGAGTTGAACCTATATATCCGTGAAAATGAATTTCTGACGCTTTTAGGGCCATCAGGCTGTGGCAAGACTACCACCCTAAGAATTATAGGCGGATTCGAAAACCCTGATCAAGGTCAGGTGATATTTGAGGGCAAGGATATTACTAGAACAGCTCCGAACGAGAGACAGTTAAATACTGTATTCCAAAAATACGCCCTTTTTAACCATTTAACAATTGCAGAAAATATAGCCTTTGGTCTTAAGATTAAGAAGAAAAGCAAAGCCTATATAGATGATAAAATAAAATATGCTCTTAAGCTTGTTAATCTGGATGGATTTGAAAATCGTATGCCCAATTCCTTAAGCGGAGGCCAACAACAAAGAATCGCCATAGCAAGAGCTATTGTAAATGAACCAAAGGTCCTTCTACTTGATGAGCCTCTAGGTGCTCTGGATCTTAAGCTTCGTCAAGACATGCAATATGAGCTTATAAGACTTAAGAATGAGCTAGGTATAACCTTCATATATGTCACCCATGATCAAGAGGAAGCTCTTACCATGTCTGATACCATCGTAGTTATGAATCAGGGTTATATTCAACAAATTGGCACACCGGAGGATATCTATAATGAACCTCAGAATGCATTTGTTGCTGATTTCATAGGTGAAAGCAATATTATTCCTTCAATCATGATTGAAGATAAACTAGTAAATATTCTGGGAACCAACTTTGCCTGTGTTGACACAGGATTTGGACGTAACAAACCAGTGGATGTGGTTATACGTCCAGAGGATATAGATTTGGTAAAGCCTGAGGAGGGCACTATAAAGGGTGTAGTTACCTCTCTTCTATTTAAGGGTGTTCATTATGAAATGGAGGTCCATGCTCACGGCCATGACTGGCTGGTACACTCTACAGATTTGTCTCCTGTAGGTAGCGAGGTAGGTATCTCAGTGGATCCTTATGACATACAGATTATGAATAAGCCTGAATCAGAGGATGAAGAGGCTGTAGAACTTGAGATATAAAATCTAGTATTTTTATATCCATGGTTCAAAGTATTTAGATTCGATAGGAGGCTCCCATGAAAATAAGAAATGTATTAAATACTATAACTCCAAAAACACCATCACAAAAAAATGGAGCGGGCTCACTGGGAATTCGCAATACAAAATGGCTTTCCTTTCCTTATATACTATGGATGGTCGGCTTTATCATAATACCTCTCATTGTAATTCTATACTATGGACTGACGACTAATGACAAGTTGCTGACACTGGACAATATCAAGTCTATACTTGATCCTATTAATCTTAGATCTCTTCGACTTGCATTAGAACTGTCCTTTGTAAGTACTGTGATATGCCTTTTACTTGCCTATCCCTTAGCTATGATACTTAATAAATCAAAAATGAAAAGTAATAGCTTTATTGTGATGATTATTATACTGCCTATGTGGATGAATTTCTTACTAAGAACAATTGCCTGGCAGAACATACTTGAAAGAACCGGCATTATCAATACGGTATTAAAGTTCTTTAACCTACCGATGTTAAATATTATTAATACCCCCAGCGCCATTATCCTTGGTATGGTATACAATTTCCTACCCTTTATGGTATTACCAATATATAACGTACTTATAAAAATTGATAAGGATATAATAAATGCTGCCAGAGATCTTGGAGCCAACTCCATTCAGACCTTTTTAAAGATTATATTGCCCTTAAGTCTACCAGGAGTTATCAGTGGTATAACCATGGTATTCGTCCCATCGCTTACAACCTTTGTTATCTCTAACATATTAGGCGGAAGTAAGATTGTACTTATTGGAAATGTAATAGAGCAACAGTTTCGAATCGGGAACTGGCATGCAGGGTCGGGCCTATCCCTGGTATTAATGATCTTTATTTTGATTAGCATGGCTATCCTTTCTAAATATGACAAGGAAGGCGAAGGAGGTAGCATATGGTAAAGAAATTTATAGAGCGATTTTATGTAGGGCTAATTCTCTTCTTCTTATATGCACCTATAATTATACTGATTATATTATCCTTTAACAGCTCTAAGTCAAGATCCAAATGGGGTGGCTTTACCCTTCATTGGTATAAGGAGCTCTTCAAGAACCAGAGTATAATGAACGCTCTTTATACCACACTTATTATCGCATTTTTGTCGGCACTTATTGCTACTATTATAGGCACAGCCGCCGCTATTGCCATAAACAGCATGAAGAAGACACCACGGACTATAATGATAGCCATAACCAATATTCCAATGCTAAATGCAGATATTGTAACAGGTATATCTCTTATGCTTTTATTCGTTGCCATGCGATATACCCTTGGTTTTACAAGCGTACTTATATCTCATATAACCTTTAATATACCCTATGTAATATTAAGCGTAATGCCAAAGCTTAAGCAGCTAAACCCTCATACCTTCGAGGCAGCTTTGGATTTGGGGGCTTCACCAGTATATGCCTTCTTCAAGGTGATATTACCTGACATATTTCCTGGTGTCTTAACAGGCTTCTTCTTGGCCTTTACCATGTCCCTAGATGATTTTGTTATTACTCATTTTACAAAGGGCCCTGAAATCAATACCCTATCTACTAAGATTTATACAGAGGTAAGAAAAGGCATCAAGCCTGAGATTTATGCATTATCTACCCTGATGTTCATAGCAGTGTTGCTGCTCTTAGTTCTAATCAATAGAAGAAATGCGGATAAAAGGGAACCTATCAAGAAAGTATAAGAATACTTATGATATATTTTTTAAAATATTATCCTTGGAATAATATTTGATTTAAAGGAGGAAAGCGATGAAGAAATATATTGGATTAACTGCCCTGTTAATACTTATGACATTACTTGCAGGATGTGCTAAAAACGATGGGAATAAGGTCTATGTATATAACTGGGGAGAATATATTGATTATGAAACACTAGACATTTTTACAGAGGAAACAGGTATCACAGTAGTATATGAGGAATATGAGCTAAACGAGGATATGTATCCTAAGGTTCAATCAGGAGCTGTCAGCTATGATGTAATATGTCCATCTGATTACATGATACAAAAAATGATCGAGAATGACCTTTTGCATCCACTTAACTTTGACAATATACCTAATATTAAGTATATTGACGAATCATATCTTGAAAGCGCTGAGGAATTTGATCCAGGTAATAAGTACTCAGTTCCATATACATGGGGAACTTTAGGGATTTTATATAACAAATCCATGGTAGATGAGCCCATAGACAGCTGGGGAGTTCTCTTTGACGAGAAGTACTCTGGTGAAATACTTATGATAGATAGTGTCAGAGATGCATTTGCCATTGCTTTACAATATCTTGGCTATAGCTTGAACACTACTAACGAAGCTGAGCTTGAGGAGGCCAAGGCCCTATTAAAGAATCAATACCCCTTGGTGCAGGCCTATGTGGTGGACCAGGTCCGTGATAAGATGATAGGGGGAGAGGCTGCTATTGGGGTTATCTATTCAGGAGAGGCCATATATACCAGCAGGGAGAACCCTGATTTAGAATATGTAGTTCCTAAGGAAGGCTCCAATGTATGGATTGACGGCTGGGTAATTCCAAAGAACAGCAAGAACAAGGAGAATGCAGAGGCCTTTATTAACTTCATGTCTAGACCTGATATAGCACTTATGAACTTTAATGAAATCACCTATTCCACCCCGAATTACGGTGCCTGGGATTTAATCGAGGATGAGGAAGTTAAAAATAGTCCTGTCGCCTTCCCTTCTGATGAAATACTGGACCGTTGTACCGCATTTAGATACCTGGGCGAAGAGATGGAAGCTAACTATATCCAGAAATGGAACGAGGTCAAGGGCGAATAATAA
>JAAYPG010000127.1 GCA_012519905.1 Clostridiales bacterium
GATACAAGAGTTGTGCCTTCAAAATAGTGATATCGTGAGAACCTAGAGGATGTGATTATATGAATGATAATATGAGAAAAGATCTTATGCGAATTATAGCCGGTGCTATCTTGCTCCTAGCGGCATTGTTAATAGATATAGATCAGGACTGGCTAAAGCTAGCCTTATTTCTAACTAGCTATATCCTTGTAGGAGGGGATATTGTTCTTAAGGCCATAAGAAATATTATTAGGGGAAAGGTATTTGATGAGAACTTTCTTATGGCTCTTGCAACCATAGGGGCTATGATCATCAGTTAGTATCCTGAAGGTATAGCTGTAATGCTCCTATACCAGATAGGTGAGCTCTTCCAAAGCTATGCAGTTGATAAATCAAGAAAGTCAATTGCAGATCTGATGGATATCAGACCGGATTATGCCAACGTAAAGAAGGACGATGGTTTAATTAGGATTTCCCCTGAAGATGTAAAGGTTGGAGATACTATAGTCATTAAGCCAGGAGAGCGTGTTCCCCTAGATGCCAGAGTAATAGAAGGAGTATCCATGCTGGATACCTCTGCTCTTACAGGGGAATCCCTACCCCGAGAGCTGGAGCCTGGTGATGAGATATTAAGCGGTTGTATAAATGTAAATGGGGTCATTACCGCCAAGGTTACCAAGGAGTACGAAGAATCAACTGTAAGCAAGATCTTAGACCTGGTGGAGAATGCCAGTAGTAAGAAGTCCAGGTCTGAGCAGTTTATCACTAGGTTTGCAAGATACTATACTCCTGTTGTTGTAATGCTGGCCTTGTTGTTGGCCCTCCTTCCCCCGCTATTGATTAAGGGGGCAAACTTTAATGAATGGACTTATAGGGCCTTATCATTCCTTGTGGTCTCGTGTCCCTGTGCCTTGGTTATATCTATTCCGCTGACATTCTTTAGTGGGATAGGTGGAGCATCTAAGAAAGGAATCCTGGTTAAGGGAAGTAATTACTTTGAAGCCTTGGCCAATGCTGAAATTATGGTTTTTGATAAGACAGGGACCTTGACTAAGGGTGTGTTTGAGGTTCAGGAAATTAACCCTAAGGGGATGATGGGACGTATTTATAATGAAGAGGATAAAGAAGGACCTAATGTTGAGCGGATAAATGAAATTAGTGAGGAATTATTAGAGCTTACAGCCCATGCAGAAAGCTTATCCACCCATCCCATATCTAGGTCAATCCTTAAGGCTTATGGGAAGGATATTGATCAGAGTATAGTTTCGGATGCCAATGAAATAGCCGGCCATGGTATAGAGGCTGTTGTCAGAGGGAAGAAAATCATAGCTGGTAATACCAAGTTGATGAAGCTAAGAGGTATAGATTATACCGCCGAGGAGCTCATAGGTACAGTCGTTCATGTGGCTATAGATGGTCAATATGCTGGATATATACTGATAGCAGATGAACTTAAGAAGGATGCTGCTGAGACTATTAAGAAACTGAAGGCCACTAGTATAAAACAAAATGTCATGCTAACCGGTGATAATCAAAGTGTAGGGGAGAAGATAGGGAGAACCCTAGGACTTGATAAGGTATTTACTGAATTGTTACCTGCAGATAAGGTAGATAAGTTAGAGGATCTTCTGACATTGACTTCAGATAAAGGCAAGCTGGTATATGTTGGTGATGGTATAAACGATGCCCCTGTACTTGCCAGAGCAGACGTGGGTATTGCAATGGGAGGGCTTGGCTCTGATGCAGCCATAGAAGCGGCAGATGTGGTTATAATGACAGATGAGCCATCTAAGATTCCTGTAGCCATCAAAATAGCAAGGAAAATAATTGGAATTGCCAATCAGAACATCATATTTGCAATCGGAGTAAAGATAGCTCTTCTTATTTTAAGTGCCTTAGGGATAACAGGCTTATGGATGGCCATATTTGGAGACGTAGGTGTAACTATTATAGCGGTAATTAACTCTTTTAGAGCTCTTAAGATTAAGGATTAAAAAAGGACCTGTTTCGTGATGAACTTCTAACTCATGATACAGGTCCCTCTTATTTTCTAATAATCAAGGGGCCTTAGGATATAGCTTTCTTTTATTGGTCCCTCTTCATAGGATAAACCTTGCCAACAGGAACAGTAAACATAAATCCTGCCCCATTACCATCTATGTCAGCAACGATATCCCTAACAACTTCAACGGCCTTCTCAACCATCATTTCATTTTCCAGTACAGTAAAGATGGTTTTGCTATAAGGATGTGAATCGCCAATCAGCATACGGAATTTGCTAAACAAGGGGATATCTTCATTGTCGCTGTTTGCTAAAGCGCTTCCCATTCCTTGGCTATCTACTATAGTTGCACCACTGATTTTACTTTCTACAAAGCCGGAGAGAATATCCTCCAAATAGTCAATTTCATTCAATACCACAAACAATGCGTACATAATTATACCTCCTACTATGAATATATCATAGTTAACCATCTAATTGTGATTTTTCAACTAGATTTTTTTTAGACTTTTTACGATTTTCTTCTATTCTGTTAAGCCCGTTTATTTCACCTGCTTTTTGTATCGCGAGCTTTGCAAATATTGGGCCTGTTACTTCATATATTAACACACTAAACATAATTATTGTAGCTATTGTGGCTGCATAAGTTGGCAGTTGTTGCCTTACAATTACAAGAAGACCAATAGAGATACCGCCCTGTGGTAATAGGGCATAACCAAGATTCTTTGTAACCATGGGGTCTGCTTTCACTGATTTTGCTCCTACCCATGCACCAAATATTTTTCCGCCAGCTCTGGCAAATACATAAGCGATACCAACTATACCCACACTTAGTAAGATGCTTAAGTCTAGGCTTGCTCCTGCTAATGTAAAGAATAAAACATATACAGGGGTTACAAAGCCATTGACGGAATCAAAGACTCTTTTGGAGTTTTGCTTTAAATTAACTAGGACTGTACCCATTGCTATACAGGTTAATAAAGGAGAAAGTCCTAATAGATTTGATAATCCAGTGGACACTCCGATTGAAACCAAGGTAATCAGTTGAAGTTCATCACGCCCGCTGGTTTTCTTTGCTACCAACACTAGTAATATACCCATTATTATGCCGAGTATTAGGGAGCCTCCAATCTCGATTAAAGGATCCATAATCATTCTGTATATGGAGAAATCCTGTTGTCCCGTTGTAAGTGTAGCCAAGGATATGGCAATTCCGAAAACGATAATTCCAAATACATCATCAAGGGCTACTACGGGCAGTATGGTTTTTGTAAGTGGGCCATGGGCCTTATACTGCCTAATAACTAGTAAGGTTGCAGCTGGTGCAGTAGCTGCTGACATAGATGCTATTACTATACTAAATGCAAAAGGTTGATTTAATAAATAGTACATAACTCCAAAAACAATTAGAACAGCCCCAACCACCTCTGCCAAGGTGATTATAATAATAGATTTGCCTAATTTTCGCATATCTTTAATTACAAATTCGCTTCCTATACTAAAGGCTATAATTGCTAAGGCTAATTCATTGATAACTGAAAATGTCTCAATATCTTGTCCGCTAACAAATTTGAAAAATGAAGGCCCAAGAAAGAGGCCGGCTACCAGATATCCTGATACATTTGGTAGCTTAAAGATTCTTGCCACCCTTCCACCGATGGCACCAACTAATAACACAATACTAATTTTCAACAATAAATTCACTTTTTTACCTCCACATCATATTATTGCCCCATGATGAAGTTTAGCGCTTTAATCCTTAATATGTATACATTTTTATACGATAAAAAAGCGGATAAACTAACTCGTATAGAGCTTTGCCATTCGCTTGGTTTTCTCCTATGGGATTAGCTGACGGGTTAGGACTACCAAGTTGCCCCTCCTAAAGACTAGGATTCACCCCACAAGATTGGGTCCCCCACTACCTGTAAGATATTCGGAAATGCTTTGCTATTATATCACAACAACTTGTTTAGAGTCAAATTATTAGAATAGCATCGAGTTTTTAAAGAAATGTATAATTAGTACTTTCATTATAATATAGATTCATATAAAATGAGATTAAGATATAAAGTTGTGTAATTATAGGAAACATTATAGTTATTATGTAGAAAAAACATATACATAGGGGGATACTTACTAATGAAAAGAAGGGACAAAATCAATTATTATCTGGATTTAGCTGAGGTTGTGTCGCAGAGATGTACATGCCTAAGAAAAAAATATGGGGCTGTTCTGGTTAAGAATGATGAGGTGATTTCCACAGGCTATGTAGGGGCTCCAAGGGGTAGGAAGAACTGCTGTGATATCGGAGAATGCATAAGGGCCAAACTAAATATTCCCAGAGGAGAGCGTTATGAATTATGTAGGAGTGTTCATGCAGAGGCAAATGCTATTATCAGTGCACCTAGAGACAAGATGATAGGAAGCTCTCTGTATCTTACCGGGTTAGAAATGGATACAGGGGATTATGTGAAGAACGCTATCTGCTGCTCTATGTGTAAGCGTTTGGTGATTAATGCAGGCATAAAAGATGTCTACCTTAGAGATTCTAAGGATGATTATCGTCTTATTGAGGTTGAAGAGTGGATTGAAAATGATGAGTCCTTAGAAGGGGTATTTGGATATTAGGGTTATTATAGAGAGGAGATTACATATGGCTAATTTTTTTGGAATTGATTATAAGACTAAGAAGGAGAGGGAAGAGGAATTTCAAAATTACTTTAAAAAGATATTTCCTTATGGAGAGACGCAAAAGGAGATGGTAGAGAACATACTTGGCCAGCTCATTAAGGAGAAACATAAAAAGCAGCTGTTAATGCATTATATAATGATAAAGGAAGCAATGATAGATGCTGCCAACAAGGATTATGAAGTTATCTCGGCTAATATAGAGAGGAAGAAAATCATCAAGCTAACAGCTGAGCTTAAGGAGTGTATTAAGCTTCTTATTTATAAGGATTTGGCTGTGGACGAGACCTTGAAATATCCTTCAGTTATGGAGCTTAAGGAGGAGGCAGGAGGGAAGCTATAATCAAATAAGACGGCCCTTGACCTAGTAGAAAAATGGGGTTAAAATTTAAATATACAGTAATGTCTGCCATATATTATATAAAATACCAGGGGGATATATTATGGATGAAGGAAATTTATTAACCGGTGGTGTGGATAAATTAAATGAAATCAAAGAGGATCTTCTAGAGCTTCGAGGTTATCAAGATAATTATGAGAAGCTTATAATAGATGAGGATAAAAACGAAAAAAGCATCCAGAGCTTAGAAAAGGCGGCTGAAGATGAGGTTCAGGCTACCATTAAGAAAAGAAGAGCTGAGATTGAAAGTGCCTTTGATAAGCAACTTGACAAGAACAAAGCAAGTATCAAGAAGATTAAGGATAAAAGGGATAAGCGTAAAAACAAGAAGGTATCCGAGCGAATAGCTGAGGAGACATCAACACTTCGGGAGGATAATCGTAGGCTTAAGCTGGAGGCAAAAACTCTTATTAAGCAGAAACATGTTCCTTCATATTGTAATACCAAGCTCTATTATGCCTTATACTATCCAAGATATTTTTCTGATATTATAATAGTATTACTTGCCCTTTTACTAACCCTTTTGGTTATTCCCTGTGGTATCTACTTCTTTCTTCTTCCTGTAGAGAAGATTCTATACCTGGTACTTATATATATAGGTACAGTTATAGTCTTTGGGGGGCTTTATCTAATAATTGCAAATGCTACAAAGGACAAGCATAGTGAAATACTCAGGCAGATTCGTGAGTTGCGACATGAGATTGTTAAAAACATGAGGGCAATTAAGTCTATTAAGAAGAATATTAAAAAGGATAGTGATGAAAGCTCATACGGTCTGGAGAACTTTGATGAGGATATAGAAAAGCTTGAAGGGGAGGCGGCAGAGATAGCTGAGCAGAAGAAGGATGCCCTACTTACATTCGAAAACTCCACTATCATGCTTATTACATCAGAAATAAAACGACAATACGAGGAGAAGATATCTAGTTTGAAAGCGGATAATGATAAGGTTATTGCTGATACTGCTCAGGCAGAGAATAAAATAAAGGCCTTAACCTTAAAAATAGCCAGTGAATATGAGCCTGTTTTAGGTAAAGACCTTATTAATCTTGATAGAATAGAATCACTAATTAATATAATTGAAGCAGGAAATGCAACCAATATATCTGAGGCAGTACAATTTCATAGACAGAATATGGGCTGATTATGAGGTAACCTCATTTAATAGATGAGATTCCAAATGATTAATGCTATAGTTTATAGCTTGGCAGATTTGGTCAGCCATTGACATAACTACATTTAATCTAGTGGTTTGTAATAACATATGATCTAGCATGCCGGAGAAGTTTACTATACCTGTTATGAATAAATCGCCAACCTCGGGCAAATCCTTATCGACGCCGGCACCTGGTTTTAGGGGCCCTTCGCCCAGGGTAATATAACCGATATGATCAGACTTACCTAATGAGGCATCGATTGCAATGATTAAAGCATCATCGTGCTTTTGATTTATCATTGTAATGGTGTCTTTTAGATTTTTAGCATGTACTGGATGCTCTAGGGTGCCATATATATAAAAATTAGGTAGCTTAATATATTTCGATAGTTTATAGCCGATAATTGGGCCCAGGCAGTCTCCGGTAGCGCGATCAGACCCAATGCACAAAAATATAATGTTTCTACTACAAAGAACATGTTTTTTAATTAAGGCGGATAAGGCTAAGCCCAGTTCATAGGCTGAATTTTGTTCATTGGAATTAAAGTAAATTATTCGGTTTTTGCTTTTAAAAAAAATGCTCATAATACCTCCATAATCATGTTAAACATAAGCTTAGGTTAAGTATTACCAAATACTTTAAAAATAGACATTGAAAACCAGATGAATATAAGAAGCAAGTCTTAAAATACAAGGAAAAGCGCAAATGATTTCACTATCTTAACAAGCAAAAGATTGAAAACAAATATTTTTGCGTAGTATTGGTAGAACTATGAAGAAAACTTCTTGTCTCATGGGCACCTATTACGACATAATCTATCTTTGATATATGCTAGAATAAATCGAATATATTTATAGCTGATAGGAGAGGGGCCTATGATAGAATCGGTATATAGCAATGAGAATGAAGAAGTTAATCAGACCGAGAGTGTTCATAAAGAGTTTAAGATGCCAAAAAATATTCGGCAGATAGGAAAAAGCAGTAGCTTTAAAAAGATCTATGTTGAAGATTATGTTATGACCTATACAAAGCAGCTAGCCGGTGAGGATTATGGAGCCTGCCGTGTGGCAGTGCTAGTAGGACAATATGTAAAGTCCCCTCAAGGAAGATGCCTATTTATATCCGGTGCAGTGGAGGTAGAGGGTATAGATTTAACAAATGGAATTGAATTTACCAATGATCACTGGACTGCCATCTATGAAAATGTTAAAAAGTATTTTGTAGATGCAGAAATCCTAGGCTGGTTTATAGGGGGACCTGGATATCTTTTGGAGGATAAGGAGCGTATTCTTAAGGCACATATTGATAATTTTGCCGGACAGGACAAGACCTTACTTACATTTGACAATATGGAGAAAGAGGAAGCCTTTTATTTCTATGAAAATGGATCGCTAGGAAAGCAGGAAGGCTTTTACATATATTATGAGAAGAATGAGGAAATGCAAAACTATATGATAGATAAGAAGGAAGGCCCAAGCCAAGAAAAAAATTATGATGACAGGGTATCCAGAGATATACGGACAATCCTGCAGAGTAAGCAGCCCGTAGATGACAGCAAGAATACCAGGCATCTGATGTATGCAGCGGGGACCTTGCTTGCTGTAATTATTCTGGTAGTAGGAGCTACCATGCTAAGCAATTATGATCAAATGAAGAATATGCAGAACACCATAAATCATTTGTCAGATAGTCTAAAAGAGGTAGAGTCTGTGTTTCTAAGGAATGAAAATAGTAAGGCAGACTTAAATGCAAAAAATGATTTGAAAACAGATATTCCGCTTATAAATGAGGGTAGCTTGAATGTAGAAGTGATTCCGGGAGGAGTATCTCCTTTGCCAGATATGGATGTAGATGATTATTATGGTGATGATGAGTCTCTAAATTCTGCTTCCGATACTCGTAAGGATAAGGATGATAACAGTAAGCCCGACGATGTAGAAACCTCAGCCGGACAAGACGCAAAGAGCGAAACGCAGCAGGAGGTTAAATATTATACAGTACAAGCAGGGGATTCTCTAGCAGGTATAAGTAACAAGCTGTATAACTCTGCCAACTATATCTCTGTCATAAAAAAGCTGAACAATATAGAGGATGAGGATATGATTTATATTGGGCAGAAGTTGATTCTACCCTAAGGGTTCTAATGTTTGTATTAATATAGAAGCGTTATTAATAAGCTGAATATAATGAGTGCTACAAAATAATTACCCTAGTAGAGGGTCTTATGCTTGTGGCACATTTATATTATAAATTATATAGTGCCATTGTTATAAAAATAAGGTATAATAAACGAGAATAAGCTCTACTTATTTAATGAAATGATATCTATTCACAATAGAGAGTAAGACTTAAGCGTTGGTCAGATTATAAGAAGTGGGTGGACAAGCAGTGAGAGATTATGAGGAAAGAAAAAGAAGGCATCGTAAGAGGCGGGTTATAATATTTGCTTCTTTATTGGTTCTTATAGTAATAATGGGAGCCATATATCTTATTAGATTATTCAATCGTAGCTATCAGAATTATCAGGTGATGGATAGGGTTACCAATACAGAGGAACACCTGGGGGGCTATCTTGAATATAAGGATGCGGTAGTTAGATATAGTAGGGACGGAGCGGTTGCTGTTGATAATAAAGGGAATTTCTTATGGAACGGGTCCTATGAGATGGCTGAACCCATAGCCGATAGCTGTAAGGATTATGTTGTTATAGCTGACAAGGGAGGTAAGCGGGTACATATATTTAATAGAGAGGGTTTAGCTGGGAGTTTAACTATGAATCATCCTATAGTAAAGGCAGAGGTGGCCAAGCAGGGTGTTGTTGCTATTCTTATGATGGAGGATGACATCAGCTATGTGGAGGTATGGAGTAAGGAAGGCAACCTACTGGGAGAAAAGGTTACAAATATGATAAAGTATGGATATCCAATGGATATTTCCCTTTCGGATGATGGAGAGAAGGTCGCTGCAACCTACCTGAATATAAACAAGGGTGAGATAACCAACAATATATTATTTTTAAACTACGGTGAGACGGGAAAGAATTTTACGGATCGTACCGCCGGTGCTTTAATATATAATAACGCCATAGTTCCTCGAATAACATTTTTAGATAATGATACAGTATGCGCATTTAAAGAGGATGGATTTCTGATATTTACTATGGAGGAGATAGCTGAGCTTGCCAAGGAGGAGACTGTAGAGGGTAAAATCAAAAGTGTATTACATAATGAGAAATATACAGGTTTTGTCCTTGAGGAGAATAATGAAAGCGATTTATTGCTCCTTCTATATGATTTAAAGGGCAACAAGGTATTAGATATGAAGTTGGATTTTGAATATGAAAGCATCTATCTTTCGGGTGACGAGATTATTATGTATGATGATTTATCTTGTGTAATATATAAGGTTGATGGAAATGAGAAGTTTAGATATACCTTTACAACCAATATATCAGCACTTTATCCTATCAACCATCTAGATCGATATTTTTTTGTTAATCCACAGGAGATACAGGAGATACAGTTGGTGGAGTAAAAAGTTGAATCGGTATCTTTTTAACGGTACCAACATTCTTTTAACGGTACCAGGTACAGCCATCCTTTAACGGTACCAGGTACCAACTTCAGGTATTACCCAGGGCTGGTACCTGGTACCGAATCGACTGACTGCTGGTACCTGGTACCGA
>JAAYPG010000128.1 GCA_012519905.1 Clostridiales bacterium
ATTGTTTTTAGCGATGGAGCTGATAGTAATGATACTGGGGTAACAATCAATGAGTTGTATTCATTGTTACAAAAATCACCATATCCCATCTATGCAATTGGAAGCGAATATAATTCCAACGCAGACAAGCTTAAGGAGTTATTCTCTATTTCCCGTATAACCAATGCTAATTATAGTAGTTTTACCAGTGAATCCAATCTAGATGAAGTAGAAAAAGTTATTGATCCTATAGATAACTATAGCCGTATTGAAGTCACCGCACCTAAAGAATTACAGGATGGTAGCATTAAAAATATCCGCCTGGAAATCGAAACCTTGGATGGTGCATATACATTGAGTGGTGATGTACGAATGAATATGCATATAAATAAATCTGATGATGAGAGTATTCATATAGAAGATCTAATTAAAGATACAGAGGATGTGGAAGATGCTCAGGATGATGCTTTGGGTCATGCTTCAGATGATGAGATAGAAAAATCAGAAGATATTACATATGCTGCTGACAATAAAAAGAGCAAAAACCCAATGTTTGGGGATTCGAAACCAGTAGGATTAATGGATAAGTTAATAGCAAAGATTAAGGACATACCTAGTATTATGTATGTTTTTGTTGCTTTGGCAACTATAGTTTTAATACTTATAATTATTGTATTGATTTCTTCTAGAAATAAAAACAAGAAAAATAATAATAACAACAATAATAACAATAACATAAATCATAATATGGGTGTTAATCCTATTATGGATTCAGACAATAGGACAGAGATGTTAGTAAATCCTGCAGAGCAGAAAAATACAGGAACCCAATACCTGTTTGCTCCAGAAAGTAAAACGCGTATTAAGCTCAAGGATTTAACTAATAATCAAATATTTGAAAAATATTTGGACAGCTTAATTACAATTGGTAGGTTAAAGGAAAAGAATGTGATTGCAATAACTAAGGAGTCGTCTGTATCAGGTCAGCATTGTAAGATATACTTACAAGGCTCGGATGTATATATAGAGGATAATAACTCATCTAATCATACATATGTAGGTGACACTAGAATAGACAAGCCTACAATTATAAGAACGGGAGATATTATCACTTTAGGAAGAATTAAACTAGAAGTAACCATATATAATTAGTAGGTGAAAAATAGGCTTTCTTAAATAAGGGCAAGGATAGGAAGTTCGTGAGGTAAGATGAAAGTATTAGCTTTACTATAAACTATATTTGAAAAAATGGGGGAATATTGTGAAATCAGTACTAAAATCAAAGAAAGTTATGATTATAACCATCATCTTATTGCTAGCAATGGTAGCTATCATCACAATAGTTACAGTAACAGGTGACAATAAGGGGGAGAAGGATTTAGATCAATTATCCTTGGGAGAAAAATATCTAACAGAACTTAAATATGACCAGGCTGTTATAGCATTTAGCAAAGCTATAGAAATCGAACCTAAAAATACACGTGCCTATCTTGGCATTGCAGATGCTTATCTACACCTGGACAGACAACTTGATGCAGTTAATTTACTTGGCAGAGGAATTGAAGCAACAGATAATGAGAATCTAAAAAAAGCTTTAATTGGAGTTGAAAAATCAATTATTGAGGGTTACATAGC
>JAAYPG010000015.1 GCA_012519905.1 Clostridiales bacterium
AAAGTGTCTTATGGATTAGTTTTATACATGGTGGGTATAGCGCAGTTGGTTAGCGCCAGATTGTGGCTCTGGAGGCCAAGGGTTCGAATCCCTTTATCCACCCTTTGTGAAAAGCCTTTTATAAAGAAGACTTTTCATTTTACACAGGATAATGTGATGGGCTATCGCCAAGCGGTAAGGCACAGGACTTTGACTCCTGCAGTCGATGGTTCGAATCCATCTAGCCCAGTTTTTCGGCAAAGGCTTCTTGGTAAAATGAACCAAAGTGAATTGGGCATACCCAGCTTTGAAGCAAAGAATTGCTGAACAAATGAACTAGAGTGAGAAACTGGACTTATCCAGTTATAAGCGATAGCTTATTGATTAAAAGAACTAGAGTAAAGTACTGGGCTTGCCCAGCTAATATATGGGACATTAGCTCAGGTGGTAGAGCACTTGACTTTTAATCAAGCTGTCCGGGGTTCGAGTCCCCGATGTCTCACTGTAACACAATATGCGGATGTGGCGGAACTGGCAGACGCGCTAGACTTAGGATCTAGTGGGCAACCGTGGGGGTTCAAGTCCCTTCATCCGCATTACTAAGGCCTACATCGATTTTCAGAATTAATGAAAGTTTCAATGTAGCCAAAAATGTAGCCAGGGCTTATTGCCCTGGCTTTTTACATCTAAGCTTATGCATACTTTGATTACTATGGTTTTATAATCAATTATCAATCAGTTCACCATTACTATTTAAGGGTATACTTTCTAGAATTGCTTCTACTTCTTCCATTTCAATGTTTGGTGAGAACTCTAATCTATAATAACCATTTCCCAGTATATCACTGTCAAATAATATAGAGGCTTCTAGATAATGATTATCTATATTGTGATCCTTTATTACACAAGGAAGGCCGGATTTAGTAATATAGGTGGTATGTGTAATGTTTCTACTAGGTAGATTGGAATAATTAAATACTATATCCTTAACGGAATGTTCTACTGGGTAGAACCAAAGGAATACCTCTTTTAAATCTAGAAGATCTGTGACAAAGAGATCTGTGACAAAGAATGCTCTAAGCATTTTAAAAGTATTCCCATCATCAGCTAGTGATTCTGTGTAAACATATCCTTCTGAATCTGTATAATAATTTTCAAGGAGATAAGTTGGGACTAGATTAGGAAGGTCAAATAGAGCGAATGCTTCCTCGGCAGCATCAGGTATACGCTTATATCCGAGGGGGGTTCCGTATTCATTTGTTAGGATTTCGCTGCCCTTAATGTGAGTTTTATTTACCAAAGTATATTCAATTGGAATTTCTTCTGATTCTGTGTATGTGATTTTAAGTGGAAATACTTTTACAAGATATCCTGAGGCAAATGCTGTAGCGGTTCCTACTATTGTTATAATGATTAATGCAGCAGCTATCTTTGGCAAGGAAAGCATTAATTGAATTTTATTATTTAAAATATTTTTATTTGTATTTGTGGCTTCGTCATAATCAAAAACTTGCTTTAGAACCTTTTGATCCATTGAGTAGTCAGTATCTATAGTTGAGATATAATTTAAAAACTCTTTTTCTTTCATACTAATCCTCCAGTTCTATTTTTAATAGTTTCCGGGCTCGCTTTAATCTCATCTTTATTGCACCCTCGCTGACTTTTAGAAAGTTTGATATTTCTTTTATCTTATATCCTGAAAAATAATATAGTTGAATTACTGTTTTATACTTTTACTGGCAGGCGAAGAATATCTAGCATGATATTATCTTTAGGTTCTTGGGTATAATCATAAGCTTCATCAAGATTTCTTTTATTGCGTCGCCAATAGCTTCTGAGATAATTTTTGCAAAGATTAATTGTAACTCTAATAAGCCATCTCTTTTCATCTTCCTCAGTACAAAATTCAGGTGCATTGTAGCATAATTTTATAAATACATCCTGCATTACATCTTCGCAATCCTGTCTATTACCTAAATAGGAATAAGCTATTCGAAATATCATAGTTTTGTATAGTTCGTATTTTCCAACAATCCATTCCGCGGGAATAAACTGTTCAGTGCACTGAATATTATCCATTACTACCTCCCTTCATTAGTGTAACAACTCATGAGAGCAAAAGGTAACAAATTGAAAATAAGTAAGCTACTGTAAAAAATGTCCTTAATTAATTGTAGCACATAGCCTTAGTATATAAAATATCTATGGAGACTGTACAAAGTAAAAGAATAGGGTTAAAATAGACAGTACAAATAATAGTGAGGTATTAGGACTTATGTTACTTTCAGCAGAAAAAATCACAAAAAGTTATGGTGAAAAAGTTTTGATTAATAATATTTCTTTATATATAGACAAGGGCGAAAAAATTGGTCTAATAGGTGTCAATGGGACCGGCAAGTCAACTTTTCTCAAGATTCTGGCGGGGGTCGAAAAACCGGATATGGGTACTGTTACTAGATACTCAGGTATCCGTATTCAGTATTTATCACAGAATCCAGTATTGGATGAGAATTTAACTATTATAGAACACATATTTTCTGATGCTCCGTCTTTAAGAGATAGCAAGGAGTATGAGGCAAGAAAAATTCTTACACAGCTTGGTATCATAGATGTTGACAAAGAGGTCGGACATTTATCTGGAGGCCAAGTAAAGTGCATGGAGATTGCAAAGGTTCTGATACATCCTTGTGATTTGTTGATTCTAGATGAACCTACCAACCATCTTGACATGGCTATGGTGCAGTGGCTTGAAAACTACCTTATTAAGTATCAGGGTGCTATTATCATGGTAACTCATGATCGTTACTTTTTGGAGCGAGTAGCAAATAAAATAGTTGAAATTGACGGTGGTAGCTTATTTAGCTATCAAGCAAACTACTCAGCATACCTTGAGCTCAAGGCGCAACGTGAGGAAATGGAATTGGCTTCTGAACGTAAGAGACAAAGTCTCTTAAGGAAGGAGCTTGAATGGATGCGACGTGGCCCACGGGCCCGTAGTACGAAAAGTAAAGATAGGATAGCTCGTTTCGAGGCACTAAGTAAGCAAAAAGGTCTCTCTGACGCAGCCAAGCTAGAGCTATCATCCTTATCGAGCAGACTTGGAAAAAAGACGATTGAAATTCAAGATATATCTATTGGATTTAATGGCAAGCAGCTGATAAGCAATTTTAGTCATATGCTTCTTCGCGATGAGAGGATTGGAATTATCGGAAAAAGTGGATGTGGAAAATCGACTTTAATGAAGATAATCAGTGGAGAGCTCCAGCCGGACTCTGGCTCAGTTGTATTTGGCGAGACAGTAAAGCTTGGATATTTCTCTCAGGATACCGCAGAGATGGATTTGAGCAGCCGTGTAATAGATTATGTCAAGGAAATTGCTGAGGTGATCGAGACTCCAGAAGGCACTGTAACTGCTTCTCAGATGCTTGACAGGTATTTATTCACACCGGACCTACAATGGAATACCATAGGTAGATTATCGGGAGGAGAACGACGAAGATTATATTTACTTGGAATTTTAATGCAGGCTCCTAACGTCTTACTTTTGGATGAGCCAACTAATGATCTTGACATTCAGACCTTGACTATTCTTGAAGAATACCTAGATAGCTTTAATGGTGCTGTTATAGTCATTTCGCATGACCGGTATTTTTTAGAAAGAGTAGCGGACATAGGGTTTGTTTTTAGTGGCGATGGAGTAATTGAAAAAAGGCTTGGTGATTTTTTTGAATATATGGAGCAAACTATAGATAAAACTCCTCCTAAAAAATCATCTGATGGGGTTGATAAACCTAAAATTCAATTATCTAAAAAACTTAAGTTTACATTCAAAGAACAGTATGAGTTTGATAATATAGATGCTGAGATTGCAGAGCTGGAAAGTAGAATTGATGAATTAGAGATTATGATTCAGGAGGCTTCAAGTGATTATATTAGGCTCCAAGAGCTCATGGACCAGAAGGATGCACTGGTAAAAAATCTGGAAAACAAGATGGAGCGTTGGGTTTACCTCCATGAGCTGGCAGAAAAAATAGCCGAATCGAATAATTAATAATATATAAAAAACAAAAGGGTTAAGTATGGTCTAAGAAATTGACCTATTTAACCTTTTCTTAAATGTAAATGGAAATAATCAGTAAAAAGATGTATAATAAAAGAAATATATACTAATAAGCACAATAGGTTACTGGAGGGTTATTAATGATTCATGTAAATGCTCGTGCAATAGTTATACAGAAAATGAATAGTGAAACACAAATTCTAATCCAAAAAAGAAACAAACCAGGTGAGCCAGAGTGCTATGAGCTTCCAGGAGGACGAATTAATGAATATGAATTAATAACGGATGCCATTAAAAGAGAGGTTTATGAGAAGACTGGTTTAGAAGTTGTAGAAATTGAAAACCAGGATTCTCAGATAGTTACATATAACCATAAAGATTCATTTTCAATACAGTGTATCAGGCCGTTTGCATCATACCAAACAATTCAAGGGCCAGTAGATTCCTTTGGAGTGTATTTTGTTTGCAGGGCCAAAGGAAAACTATTAGCACAAGGTGATGATAGCCTAGATGTTCATTGGGCTTCTTATGATGAAATTAATACATTGATTAAAGATAAAAATTTTTCAGAAATTGATAAGCCAGCAGTAATTCTTTACATGCAGGAAAATGGACTTGAGCATAAGGTATTATAAAAAAATCATGGCAAATATAAGGAGGAGGTAAACTTGCGTGAAAAAGACTTCTGCTAGCAGAACAAACATTATAGGAGCAGGAGAGCTAGGTAATGCTGTTTCTATTGATATGGACAAGGATACCGTGTATAAAACAAATAGCTCCTATTGGGATACGAAAGGAAATGCCTTTTTAGGAGCAATTGTGCTTCCTCAATATGGAGCGTTTGTGTCAGAGGAAAAATGCAAACTTTTTGGGGATGTTTCAGGTAAGAAGCTACTTGAGATAGGGTGTGGCGACGGAAGGTCATTACATTATCATGGGGAAGGCAATGCATCTGAGCTATGGGGTATAGATATATCAGAGAAGCAAATTGACAAGGCTAGGCATTATTTAACTGACAGTGGTATTTCAGCAAATTTAATATGCTCTCCCATGGAAGAAGAGTGTGGTATTCCGATGGACTATTTTGACTTTGTCTATTCAATATATGCCATCGGTTGGGCCACCGATCTAGAAGGGGTTTTTCATAGAATTGCTTCTTACCTAAAGAAAGATGGGTTATTTATATTCAGTTGGTCACATCCTATTCACAAATGTGTTGCTTCAGAAGATGGTATGCTAATATTTAAGAAATGCTATTTTGATGAAACTTGGTATTCTGTATCTCTTGATGAAGCTAAACTAACCTTATCGGACCGTAAATTATCAACTTATGTGAATACATTGGCTAAGGCAGGATTTATGATTGAGCAATTAGTTGAGGAATCCGATGATGACATATTGCATTCCTATGAGGGTGATGCTGATTTTGCAAGGAAAGCGAAGATGCTTCCCTTAACCTTTGTTATTAAAGCGCGAAAGTTATGAGTGTAAATTTAATGCCGGTAGTATTAAGGCAATAAGGTATATGTTATAGTAAGTAATAGCAACAATATTCATGTTAAGGAGAGGTAGTGTGATTGATAAGAAAAGGTGCATATGGGCAGGGGATATTCCCATATATATAGACTATCATGATAATGAATGGGGAAGGCCCCTACATGATGATATCAGGCTGTTTGAAATGCTTATTCTAGAAGGTATGCAAGCAGGGCTTTCGTGGATAACTATACTTAATAAGAGAGAGGCATTCAGAGAGGCCTTTGATGGATTTGATCCCTATAAGGTAGGCCTTTATAATGATGCAAAAATTCAGGAGCTTATAACAAACGAGAAGATAATAAGAAATCGACTAAAAATTAATGCAGCAGTGAGTAATGCCAAGCTGTTTCTTAAAGTTATAGAGGATTATGGAAGTTTTGACAAATTCATTTGGGGGTATGTGGACTATATGCCGATAATAAACCACTGGGAGAAACAAGATGATGTTCCTGCAAGCACCACGCTATCCGATAGGATTAGCAAGGACTTAAAGAAAATGGGTTTTAAATTTGTTGGATCAACAATAATTTATTCATTTATGCAAGCTGTAGGCATGGTTAATGATCATATAACAGAGTGTTTTGTCTATGAGGAGATAGTGAGTTGCCAATGAAATATGCATTGATTTCTGATATACACGGTAATCTTCCAGCTCTTAAAGCTGTAATAAATGATGCCAGAGAAAATAAGGTTGATCACTTTATATTTTTAGGAGATTATTGTATTGGCTTAGGGTATCCTAATGAGGTTGTTGATTGTATCCGTACTACCAGATCCTCATATATTGTTAGTGGAAATGAGGATGAAGTATTCTTGAATTATCTAACCGATATGCCGAATCAGTGGCCTAAAGGTCAGTTTGAAGCAATACCTTGGGTATATAATGTGTTAGCTAGAGAGAATCGAAATTATTTATGTGGGCTACCTAATGAAATTATTATAAAAAAGAATAACCGGCCTCCTATTTTTGCATTTCACAAGCCGCAAAGGTATTTTTCAGATACATCTCCTTGTACTGTGAATCCAGGAAGCTTTGCTATGGGAATGGATGAAAATAGATATTATCATGATACATATGATACTTACTTTAATAAAATCTTAAGTAATGATACTGACTTGCATTCGATCATTTCTAAGCTGGAAAAGGGAGTATATATCTATGGACATACCCATATTCCTTTATGCTGGGAAAAAGATGGTCGCTTGCTAATTAGCCCTGGTTCCTGCGGTTTGCCACTTGATTTTAATCGTGATGCATCCTATGGAATAATGGAGTGGACAGGAAGTACTTATAAAGCTCTTATAAAGAGGGTTGCATATGATGTCTGTGGTACGATAGATTACACTAGAAATTCGACTTATGGTAAGGAAGTCAGGGTATGGTCAGGAATTATTTCTAAGGAACTAGAGACAGCTAGAGAGCAAGCGGTTCCTTTTATATGCTTTACGGAAAAGTATGCATCCGAGAAACAGGATCATGTTCGACCTTTTCGTGCAGAAACATGGTATGCTGCATATGATGCATGGAGTAAAGGGCTAGGAACCATGGATATTTAAAGCGAAATATTATAGACTAGCCAAAAAACATGTAAATTTTTATTTACTATATGAGGAGCTTAGATGAACGGACAAAATAGATCTGATCTTAATATTGGTTCAAGAGTAAAAATAGTATTAAAAGCTGACCAGTCAACGGGGAAGCTAACAGAGGGAATAGTCGAAAGGATATTGACTAAAAGTAGCTTTCACCCTCATGGTATCAAAGTAAAGTTAACTGATGGCCAGGTTGGAAGAGTCAAGGAAATTATCTGATGGAGGATAATTATCGTTTGCTGTTAGTTAATATTTATTATTTATATAGGGAGGATAAATCCTCCGTTGTTAGTAGTGAAAAATTTATATTATAATAAGGAGGATTAGATGAAACTTTATATGAAACAAAAGGTGTTCTCATGGACAGATAAATTCAACATAGCAGATGAGTATGGCAATACTAGCTACTATGCAGAGGGTGAATTTTTTTCATGGGGCAAGAAACTTCATATATATGACAATGTAGGAAGGGAAGTCGCTTTCATACGTCAGAAGGTGATGTCATGGCTTCCAAGATATTATGTAGAGATAAATGGTGCTACAGTAGCTTCAGTGGTTAAGGAGTTCACCTTCTTTAAACCTTCATATCGTGTAGAGGGTTTGCCATGGCGTATGGAGGGTGATTTTTGGGCACATGATTATGTCATGTATGATGATAGTAGTCAGGAAGTAATGAGGATGCGTAAGGCCTGGTTTACCTGGGGAGATAGCTATGAGCTAGAAATCCCTGACACAGACAATGTGCTGCTCTGTCTTTGTGTGGCCTTAGCAGTTGATTGCGCAGTAGCACAGTCCCAGAACAGTAATTGATAAAATCAAATAGAATAGCTCTGAAAATATCAAAAGCTTAATACTAATATAAAAACCGGCTAGTTATCTACCCGGTTTTTATATATTTATATATTGATAAATAGTTATCTACTATACCAATTCTTTCATCAATTCTTCTACCACACGTGGATTATGTATTTGATCTACAAGAGGCTCTTTACCTGCCAATACCTTGTTCATTTCATGATAATCTGGGCGATCTTCACGATAGAGGATACCAATTGGAATACGATCACCGAATTCCATAGATCTTATCATAGCTTGGGCTTTATCTGAAGGATCGTAATCATCTTCAAGATGATATACTCTTTCCTTATACCAGCTAAAGGTATTTATCTTATTAAAGCTGACACAGGGTTGGAATATATCTACCAGTGCATATCCCTTATAGGATATTGCCTCCTTCATCATGGCTGTAAGGTGCTTTGCATCACCGCTAAATGATCTTGCCACGAATCCCGCACCGGCAGCTATAGCCAAAAGCACTGGGTTAAGCGGATGGTTTAGATTGCCGTCTGCCTGTGCATTGGTTAACTGTCCAGTAGCTGTAGTAGGGGAAGATTGACCCTTAGTAAGACCATAGATTTGATTGTCATGTACAAAATGAGCAATGTCTACATTGCGACGTATGGCATGAATAAAATGGTTGCCACCTTCACCATATGAATCACCGTCACCGCTATTAACAACTACGGTTAATCTCTCATTGGCTATCTTCGCTGCTGTGGCAGCAGGAAGGCTTCTGCCATGTAAGCCGCAGAAGGTGTTAGCGCTGATGTATTGAGGTGTTTTCGCGGCTTGACCTATACCGGCAGCCATAAGGACTTCATGAGGATCCTTGCCTAGTTCCTCCAGTGCTGTCTTCAAACAGTTTAGAATGCTAAAATTACCACATCCAGGACACCAAGCTGTTTCGTATGTGCTAAAGGATTTATTCATAATTACCTCCCTCTGCCGCTTCTGCAGCTATCGAAAGTAGCCTGCTTACAATTTCTTCACCAGAAATCTGACGGCCATCATACTTTAATATACTATTATTACAGAGTATTCCGGTCGTTTCTCTTATTAAATCGGCTAGTTGGCCAGTAGCATTTTGCTCCACGTTTATTATAGTTTTTGCCTTATTTGCATATTCAAGTAATAGTTTAGTGGGTAGCGGATAAATGTCACCAAATACTAATGCTCCGAATTTTTGATCTGATAGCTCATTTAGAGTTTTTACTGCTTCCTTTATAGGACCATAGGTAGAACCCCAACCCACCAATAAAAGATCACAGTTCTTCTCTCCGAAGAACTCAGGTTCCTCGAGCTCTCTTATAAGTCCATCAAGCTTACGCATGCGTTTATCCACCATATTCACGCGGACAACAGCGTCCTCTGTTATGTATCCGGCTTCATCATGTTCATCACTATCAGCTGTTACAAAATAATTACCTTTTCCGGGAATCCGTCTAGGAGATACGCCGGTTTCTGTAATACGGTATCTTAGATAATCTGCATCATCTTCAGAGGAAATTATCGGTGCATTACTTGCAATCTCTGATAAGTCATACATTTCTACAGTGGATGTGGAATCTCCTAGATATTGATCACTAAGAAGTAGTACAGGTATTTGATATTTGTCAGCTAAATGGAAGGCGCGGGCTGTCTGATAAAAGGCATCCTTATGATTGCGTAAAGCAATTACCATCCTTGGGAACTCTCCATGAGAAGCAGATATGGTAAATTTTAAATCACTTTGCTCTGTGCGAGTTGGTAGGCCTGTAGCAGGTCCTGGGCGTTGAACATTTGCAATTACTAGGGGAATTTCAGCTATACCAGATAAACCCAAGGCCTCAACCATGAGGGCAAAGCCGCCACCGGATGTTCCTGTCATGGATCTAACGCCGGCATATGAAGCGCCTATAGCCATGTTAATAGCTGCAATTTCATCCTCAGCCTGCTCCATCACAACTCCTGTAGCTAAGCCATGCTGAGATAGATACTCCATAATAGGTGTAGCAGGTGACATGGGATATGCACTATAGAATTTCAGTCCGGCAGCGATAGCTCCGAGAGCTACAGCTTGATTCCCGTTTATAATCATATAATCTTTGAAGTTTCCGCCCAAATGGGGGTATTTAGTATCTACGCTGTCATAACCAAAACGGGCTGCATCTTGATTAATATTAATATAGGCTTTTTTGATAGAAGCCTCCATTATATCATCAATATACTCAGGATTAATCGAAAAGAGTTTAAGAATAGCTCCTACTGAGATACTTCCTGATACCCTTGGATTACCTAGTTCCTTTGCTTTTTCTGTCATTGGGATGCGTATAGCATCAAAATCACCCTTTAGATTACTGTCGCAAAGAATAAAGCCATTTTCCTTCAGTTTATCCTTATGAAGCATAACGGTTTCTTCATTTAGCGCAATAATACCATCTAGTTCATTGCTATGGGAGGTGATTACTTTGTTACCAAATCTTATTACCATAAAGTTGTGGCCGCCACGGACTCTTGACATAAAATCACGAACTGTGTATACAAAATACCCAGACTTCTTAAATGCTTTCTCCAGTATTGATACGGTGGTATCAATACCTTGTCCTGCAGCTCCGCCGATTAGGATATTATACATTAATTCGCCTCCTTTATTTTATTGGGTACTTTAAGTATATTATAGAATATGTAAAAACACAATCTGAAGCAATTAAGGAAAAATGTTAAGTGTTTATAAAGTATCAATTAAGTGGTGTTATTTTCATCTTATTATGCTATACTATTTTTGCATATTTAAATTTACTTAATATTTATTGGAGGAATTAAAATGGAAGATGATCCTGGCGCCAATCATATAGGTATTCAAATTATGATTCTGGTTGCTCTTACACTTATTAATGCCTTTTTTGCCTGTGCAGAAATGGCTATGGTATCTGTCAACAAATCAAAAGTAAGAAAGCTTGCTGATGAAGGAAAAAAAAGTGCAAAGCTGGTACTAAAATTTTTGGACGAGCCTACAAGGTTTTTATCAACAATACAGGTTGCTATTACATTAGCAGGTTTCTTTTCCAGTGCTTCGGCCGCCACAGGGCTATCAAAGCCTGTAGGACAATGGCTCAGGGGTTTAGGAATAGCATATGGGGATAAGATATCATTTGTTGTAGTAACATTAATATTATCTTATTTCACATTGGTTTTTGGCGAGTTGGTTCCTAAAAGAATTGCATTGCATAAGCCAGAGGCAATTAGTATGTTCTGTGTTAAGCCCATAAGTCTAGTATCAAAGATAGCATCACCTTTTATAAAGTTACTGACCTTTTCAACCAATTTAGTTACTAAGCCTTTTGGCTTGAATGAAGGTAATACCGAGGAAATGCTTTCAAGAGAAGAGATAAAAACATTGGTCAAGGAAGGACAAGCTCATGGTGTATTAAATCGTAAGGAAAAGGAAATGATTGATTCCATTATGGAATTTGATGATAAAATGGCTAAGGAAGTTATGACACCTAGAATAAATGTGTTTTCTATAGATATATCCGAGCCTATTGAGGAATATATTGATGAGCTTATGAAGGCAAAATATTCTAGGATTCCTGTGTATAGTGAAGATGTTGATAATATAATAGGTATCTTGTTTATTAAGGATTATCTTAGAGAAGCGGTTAAGCATGGTCCTTCCAATGTGAAGCTAAAGTCAATTCTTCGTAAGCCGTATTTTGTTCCAGATAGTAAGTTCATAAGAGATTTATTCAGAGAACTACAGCAATCTAAGAAGCAGATTGCAATTTTGATAAATGAGTATGGCGGATTCGCAGGTATTGTCACTATGGAAGACTTAGTTGAGGAGGTTATGGGAGAAATTGAGGATGAATATGATCCCGGCCTTGCAAGAATACTAAAACTTGATTCCAATACTTATATAATTGATGGATTAGTATCCATAGGAGAACTGAATAACAAGCTAGATCTTGACCTCTATTCTGAGAATTATGACACTATATCGGGCTATCTTATAGACCAAATTGGTTTCATACCTAAGGAAGAGGATGATAGAACTATAGAAATAGATAATCTTATATTTAAGCTTGAGAGTGTTAAGCATAAAAGGATTGACAAGGTTAAGTTATATATCGGGGTTGAAGATGCAGAACCCAGAGAAGATGATGAGTAATAGATATCATAGGGACTTAACTCTATGAAGGGCATCGTAAGAATTGTTAAATCAGTCCTGCTTCTTACTCTAAGCTTTGAAGTTATCGGGGCTACCCTTAGCTTTCTTGTGTTTTCAAAGGATTATCCTCCTATAAGAGCCATAGGGATAAGCCTTTTTCATTCGGTTGCAGCTTTTAACAACTCTGGGTTTGATATATTGTTTTGACCATGCCTGGAATATTGCTGTTGGCTGGAACCTTACTAATAAAATTTACTGAAGATGTTACATGGCTTGGAGCATTTTTTCTTCAGTACATCAGCCAGGACTGCTGGATTTAGTACTTATCATTTATCTACATTTACTAATACAGGCTTATTTATACTTATAATATTAATGTTTATAGGAGCTTCACCAGGTTCTACTGGCGGTGGTATAAAGACCACAACTACGTTCGTACTATTTAAGAGTGCATATAGTATGTCAACTAATAGAAATTGTAAGCAAAATGCGATTATAGAATTTGGTGTTATTGGACTGGGGCGTTTTGGATTTGCCCTTGCTTCAACTCTTGCAGAAGCAGGCAGGGAGGTATTGGTTCTTGACAATAATGAGAATAAGATACGTCAGATAAGAAGCTATACTGATAATGCATTTGTAGTAGGGGAATTAACCAAGGAAGCCCTAGAGGAAGCGGGTGTGGGGAACTGCGATACTGTAATAGTTTGTATCGGTGAAAAAGTGGATACCAGTATTTTGACAACATTGAATGTCATAAGTATGGGTGTACCGAGAGTTATTGCAAAAGCATTAAGTCCAGAGCAAGGTCTTATCCTAGAGAAAATAGGTGCTGAAGTAATATATCCTGAGCATGATATGGCCATACACTTAGCCCACATGCTACTCAGTTCGAGAGTTATGGATTTTATTTCCTTAAACGATAATATTTCTATAGCTGAATTAAAGTTGACTTCTAAGCTTGCGGGGCAATCAGTGCTAAAAGCAGATTTGCGAAGGAAATTCAAGCTAAATATTATTGCAATCGTTCACAACAATAAGACGACCACAGATATTACACCTGAGCTTATTCTGGATGAAAATGATGTAATTGTAGTTGTTGGAAATGAAGAGGATATTAAAAGATTTGAACACTATATCTTTAAGTAAAATCCTCGTTAAGTATATCATCAGTGGAGGTTATCAATCCTCCACTGATGATTAGTCTCCTATACAGAACAAGAATTAAGATGGCACAGCTTTTTACTTGTGTGGTCCTTTTTTATTACCTGGCTTATTCTCCTTGTTGTTAGTTCTGCTATCCTTGGATTTGCCATCGTTTTTGCTATTATCTTTATTATTATGTGGTTTGGGCTTTTTAGCTTCTTTTTCGGCCTCTTTAGCAGCCTTCTTAGCTTCTCTTTCTGCTTTTCTAGCAGCCTTTTCAGTATTCCTGCTAGCTTTTTTATCTTCCTTAAGAGCCTTTTTATTAGGCTTTTTGATATTATTATCAGGCGGGGTTTTATCATCATTAATATTATTTTTTTTATCCTTAGGACCCTTAGGAGAAGGACCTGCTTCATTATCAGCGGACTTGTTTTCCTTGGTTGCCTCCATAATATCTTTGACAGGCTTATTAATCCAATCCTCAATTATTACACTCTGTGGATTATCAGAGCTTTCAATAAGCTTCTCTACAAGATTAAGTTTACCAGGTGTAACGCCAAGTTCTTTGGCTTTCTCCACTCCTTCTAAGTCAACGCTAAATATTTCTACTGATGCGGTTTCATAGGAATCTATAATATCATCCTCTACAACCATTTTTATTTCTTTGACAAGTTCATCTGCTTTTTTAGTACTCTTATTTGATGCGGCTATAACTATGCCACTGGTTGTCTCATCAGATAGATATCCCAGTTCGGATATTTGACTTAGGGTCAGGTTAATTGCATTAGTTATAGTCTTATTTCTGATGGCTTCTGGGTGAAGCTCTTGTAAAATATCTTCGCTTTCTTCATTTCCTGCTTGTAACTTAAGAACTCTATCAAATCGGTTTAAGATAAACTCGATAGAGGGATTAACATCAAGACTTACATATGAATATGGGCTGGCATATGCCCAAGAGCCTATACTTAATACAAATATGGCAGCAGCAGAGGCAGCCCGTATAGAAATTTTCTTTATCGTACTTTTAGTCACAATATTAATATTTATGGTCTGTCCGACCTCGTAGTCTTTGTTTTTAATCTTTCTTATACAACCATCATCAGATAGAACGGAGGCATAACCGTTTTTTATTTCTAATATTACTGATTTCATTGACCGTTCTCCTTCCTAATGTATTGTAAATATTCTGCTAGATGTGGATAATCTCCAGAAAGTATTTCAACTGCTGCTATTATATATTTTCGATGGCGTTCTAGTATTTTTCGGGGTAGCTTTGTGTTTTTTTCAATTATTTTCAAGGGTAATTGTCTTGTACCTCGTAATTCTTGAATTATAATTTGATTTTCTAGTATATAATTTACAGCCTTTGCACAGCTTGCTTTAGTTTTCTTCGCATGGGGCGAGCATTTGGTTAAATCAAAAAAAGAAAATCCATATTCAGAAATAATCTGGTCTAGGGCTTGGATTTCAAACTTTATATCATTTTCTTCCCTGCGGGACACCTTATCGGATACTGCTAGGCGGATAGATATATTATCTTCGTTTTCATCGTGCTCCGTATCAAACAGTATAGGATCAATAGAAAGTTCAGTAGTATATTTAACCTGACTTCTGAAATAATCAATTAGGCGACGCTTGATCAGTAATCTGGAGAAGCTGATAAAAGCCCCCTTATCTAATTCGTAGTTCTCTATGGCTTGCGTAAATGCCAGTAGGGCGATAGACCATTCATCATCACTTTTTGTTATGTACCTGCCGGTTACCTTGGAGGTGTAGGCTAATATGGCATTTTCATGCTCTTGGATTATCTTATCGTATTTAGATGGGTCTTTTTTCAATGATATAATCAGATTATCTAATTCCCTCATAACACCACCTCCTATTCTCATTCTATCATGGGTTCATTCTATTTTATATAGCTTAAAATATCTATACTTATAAGAATATGCCAAAAATCTTGCACTATTATTTTACTTATGAATAAACTAAAGTGAGAATATTGGGTGCAAGTATTATGCATTTCAAGGAGGGTTCTATGTTTAACAATCAAAGAAACGGTAGTGTTTCTTACGCCGGGATACCTTATGAGGATATAAATTGGTATGACATAGCAGGCCAACCGTTTGGAATTGCCTCTTATTTTAATGCTATAGTTTTTGGTGATGCCAATAATATTGTAGATACAAAAGGTGCTTTTGCAGTAGGAGGAGATTTTGTAAGTCCCAGGGGATTAACTCTTGCTTATGGTAATGACGGTAATCTCACAGGAACAGGATACAGTCCTAATTTTGTAAGATTTCTGGTTGGAAGAAATGTAGCCATGCAGGGGCCCTTAGTTGTTATAGGCCATGTGGTGGCGGCGGGTAATTTTAGAGCTGCAAGTGGAAGTACTTATATGATAGGTAAGGATGGTAGTGCCGATCAGGTGCAAGAATTGAAAAGGTTATATCAAGCACAGGGAGGAAGTCAGTATTGGACTCCTAGTGATAGGGGCACACATTATGCTATATCAAGCTATGACGTACCTCGTTTTATTCCTGCTGGAAGGATTAATGCTGATGTTGCAGGTTTTTTTAGTGATGCCAGAGAGAGTATTGCCTATTACCATGAATGTATTAAAGGATTAAGTGCAAATGGAACAGTAACGGACCATTTTCATGAAAAAATACTTCGAGGTAATCATCCTGAGCAAAATGTATTTGTTATTGATGTGAGACCTAATGGGATATTAAATAAGGAATTACGATTTGAGATACCTGCAGGTAGTATTGCAATTGTAAAATTAAGAACCGGTAATAACGCTCATCTTCAATATGGACTTTGGGGAGCAGAAAACCTAGCTAACCGTACTTTATATGTATTCGAGGATGCTACAAATATATATATGGAGGTACCAGCAGCTATTTGGGGAAGTATACTTGCGCCTAATGCTATGTTCCATGGGCATCAGACTGGTGGTCATGTAAGCGGTAATGCAGCTTTAGGGTCTTTCGCAGTTAATGCAAGGAGTGGGTTTGAGTTTCACCTATATCCCTTTGTTGGAGGCGTGATATGTGAGGAGATAGCGCCTTTGCCGCCTGAAGTTCCTGCCCCGAGGCCTACTCCTCCTCCGCCTAGGATACCTATTCCGGCACCTGAACCACCAGCACCAGCTCCTATTATACCCCCTGCTGTGCAACCAATTGTAGAATGTCCAACCTGCCCCGAGCCAGAGCCTTGTCCAACCTGCCCCGAGCCAGAGCCTTGTCCAGCATGTCCCGAGCCAGAGCCTTGTCCAACATGTCCCGAGCCAGAGCCTTGTCCGACTTATCCTGAGCCAGAGCCATGCCCTCCCTGCCCACCTTGTCCTGCGCCAGAGCCCTGTCCTCCTGCAGAAGCCAAGATAGAATATAGGCCTTACCCGGTAAGAGTACCGGTACCCTATTATAGAACGAGAACAAAGGTGGTCTATCGTAATATATTAGTTAAAGAGAAGGATAAAGATTGTCGTGTCATAGAGGGTAAAATTATAGGTTGCATATGGGGATGTGGTTGCTGTTATAATCATAACTATATGGTAAAGTTATATAAGGTTTGTGATGAAGAAAAAACTCAGCTATATTGTGAAAGTGTAGGTCCTTGTGGTTGCTTTGAGTTTGAGGTTCCATTTGATGATTGCTATGTACTAGAGGTTTGTCCAGAAAAATATTCTAAGAGGAATGCTAACTGTAAACCAATGCTCACACTTAAGAATGTAGGAGTATCAAGCTTAATGGTAGTAAATTAGAACTTATCCATTAATTATATATGTAAGATAACTGGAAGGAGTTTTCTCTTACTTGCCTTGGGAAGCTCCTTCCATTATAATTAACATAGAATATGGACAGGAAGTTTATAGGAAACTAATTGCTAGGAAATTATTATGATTAGCGATGTATCAGTTAGAAGGAGGTAACACAATGGCAAAAGTATATATATTTCTCGCAAATGGCTTTGAGGAGATAGAGGCATTAACTGTAGTTGATTTATTAAGAAGAGCATCAATAGATATATCCATGGTTTCTATAACAGGGAGCCTGGAGGTAAAAGGATCCCATGATATAATTGTAAAGGCGGACCAATTATTTGAAGAGACGGATTTTAACGAAGCAGATTTATTAGTGCTTCCTGGTGGAATGCCAGGTACAGCTCATCTGATGGAGCATCAGGGCCTGGACAAATTATTAAGAGAATTTCATAGCAAGAATAAGAATATGGCTGCTATATGTGCGGCCCCAAGTGTACTGGGAACCAAGGGATTTTTGGCTGGTAAGAGAGCTACCTGCTATCCGGGCTTTGAAAGTAAACTAACAGATAGCATCATTGAAAATCAGGCCGTGGTAGAGGATGGTAATGTGATTACCTCCAGGGGCTTAGGAACGGCCATTGATTTTTCTCTTTCCCTTATAAACAAGCTAATGGATAAAGAGACAGCGAAAAGAATTGCAGATGGTATCATATATAAGCACTATCTATAAAAGGCTTTATTTACAAGTGGTTATTTTCTTGCGTAAAGCAAGTAGACATATAAGGTTGGGAATAGCCATAAAGGCATTAACAAAATCAGTTAGCTCCCACACAAGGCTTAAGGACATGACTGAGCCTACGAATATCATAACTATATAGCATAGGCGATATGTATTAATGCTTGATTTACCGAATAGATATTCGACGGCTTTTTCACCAAAGTATGACCAACCTATTAAAGTTGCTATGGCAAAGGCTATAAGAGATATACCTAGAATGGTTCTACCAAAGGGAATAGGTGCAAAGGCAGCAGTAGTTAGCTCGGCCATAGAATAGCCCTCTATAGATGAGGGGTTTTTAAGCAAATTTGTTACAATCACTAATCCAGTAATAGCACACATTACAACAGTATCCCAGAAGGTTGCACTCATAGATATAAGTGCCTGCCTAGATGGGTGAGAGGTCTTGGCTCCTGCAGCTGCAATGGCTGCGGATCCAAGGCCTGCTTCATTTGTAAATAGTCCCCGGGCTATTCCGTATCTAGCCGCTAGCTTTATGCCACCACCGATGAAGCCACCTGTTACAGCAGCAGTTAGCTTTGATGGAAGAAAGGCTGAGCGCAAGATTATATAAAAAGCTTCCAAAAGATAGTCATGATTTATTATTAATATTGCAATACAGGCAAAGAGATAGAAAAACCCCATAGAGGGTACTAATTTGGTACAAATGTTACCTATTGACTTAATGCCGCCAACTATTATAAGCCCCACGACAATAGCTATAAGTATACCTACAATATATTCAGAAAATCCCCATAGAGTTTTAATGGTTTCTGTAATTGCTCGTGCTTGTGTGGAGCAGCCCACACCATATGATGCGATAAGAGTAAAGAAGCAGAATAAAACAGCTAACCATTTTTTACCCATCCCCTCTTCAATAGCATACATAGGACCGCCAATAAATGTTTGATCCTCGGTCTTTCTTCTGTAAAGGACACCAAGAAAGCATTCTGCATATGAGGTAGCCATTCCCAGAAGACCCGTAAGCCAGCACCAAAATATTGCCCCGGGACCTCCTAGGGCAACGGCTGTTGAAACACCTACAATATTACCTGTTCCAATAGTAGCCGCAAGAGTAGCAGCTAAGGCTGCAAATCCGCTAATATCACCATCAGCCTTGGTATCTGGCTTAACAGATAAGCGTATAGCTTTCCCTATATGTTTTTGAATCCCTTTTAGATGTATAGTAAAGTATATATGGACGCCAAACAGTAGAATAGGCATTGGGATGCCCCAGATAAAACCATTGAGAGCTGATAGTATTTCAATCATTTTTTTGTACTCCGTGATATAGCTTTTCTATATTTATATGATTAGATAAGATGGTATAGTATTCTAAAAATTCGGGATAATCTTCTACATTAAGCATGTTGTATGTTAATACACTTTTATTTTTTGTTTTATATCTATATTTAGTAAAATTTCTCCTTTACTACAAATATATGAATGCTTTTGATAATTATGCAGGAAATATAGGAATAAATGTTGACAAATGTGCGAAAATGGAATATATTTACAATAGTTAAAAAGTATGTGAGAGGGGATACTCAATACAATGAATAAAATTAAATCAGTTATTAAAAAGAAAAATGTAGAGGAGACAATTGAATACGGTTATTATTATTTGCCAAGTGAGGTCTGCAAAAACATTATTATTACAGAAGGTTTGGCTGGAGTTCAGACTGCGCAAGCTGTTAAGAGGATTAGATCCAGAATTAGGCATAGGAAGGAATCTGTGGGTGATATTATACCTGCCCTTCGAAGTATGGATCAAGATACTATATCTTATTATGCCGGTGAATTGGCAGAAAGCTTAGTAAATGCAGCCGGAAAAGGAAAGGGCATTGATATAGCAATTGGCTATCCGAAAATTCTTGTTATTTCAATCAATTAAGTAAATTAAATAATTACATAAGCATTGGTTGTAGGAACAATAATTACCATCATAATAATTAACTTCCCTGCTAACAATATGATTACAGGCAATACAAAAACAAAATTCAATTGCGGTTATTAACCGCCGAACCTACAAGTAATTTTGTTAATTGTTTGCTTTGATAATTATAACGGAGGTGAAAATTATGGCAAGTAATAGAAGTGGTTCTAACAGAGCAGAGGTTCCTGAGGCAAGAGAAGCTCTAAATCGTTTCAAGATGGAGGTTGCTAACGAACTTGGTGTTCCTTTAAAACAAGGTTACAACGGTGACTTAACCAGCAGACAGAATGGTTCAGTTGGTGGTGAAATGGTTAGACGTATGATCCGTAGCCAGGAACAAGCAATGTCAGGTCAGTCTGGACAATAATATATAAATCCGGCTTAGCCGACAGAAGAAAACGGTGTCAGATACACATTACGGTGTGCTGACACCGTTTTGATATTTTCCTTTTCAAACATTATAAGTATATGTTAGAATATATAGCGAAGATAAATAATGACTATGCTAATAGAGTATTTGATTTGCATATATTTACATATATATAATACTGTGTCATAATGAAAATTGGTGGTAAGAAAGGAATATATATATTATGGGCAAATATTTTGGAACAGATGGATTTAGAGGGGAAGCAAATGTAGACTTAACTGTAGAGCATGCATATAAGGTAGGAAGGTTTTTAGGCTATTATTATGGTAAAAACCATAAGGCTAATATTGTTATAGGTAAAGACACCAGAAGATCTAGCTATATGTTTGAATATTCACTTGTAGCAGGATTAACAGCCAGCGGGGCCGATGTGTATTTGCTCCATGTAACATCTACACCTAGTGTATCCTATGTAGTTAGAACAGAAGGCTTTGATTGTGGAATTATGATATCAGCAAGCCACAATCCTTTTTATGATAATGGCATAAAGGTGTTCAATGGTAGTGGATGTAAGCTTGAGGCTGAGGTAGAGGATTTAATTGAAGCTTACATAGACAGTGATGAAGATACAATACCTCTTATGACCCGTGAAAATATTGGAAAGACTGTAGACTATGCAATTGGTAGGAATCGTTATATTGGCTATCTCATATCATTGGCAACCCGTTCTTTCCAAGGAAAAAAGGTAGGTCTGGATCTAGCCAATGGCTCAGCCACCTCTATTGCTAAGGGTGTGTTTGATGCTATTGGTGCAAAAACTTATGTAATAGGTAGTGACCCCGATGGCACTAATATTAATAAAGATTGCGGTTCAACCCATATGAAGGATTTACAGAAATTTGTAGTCGATAATAAGTTGGATGTAGGTTTTGCATATGACGGTGATGCAGATAGATGTTTGGCTGTGGATGAAAATGGCAATATTATAGATGGGGATTTAATTATGTATATATGTGGTGTGTACATGAAGGAAAAGAAAGACCTGGCCAACAATACTGTAGTTACAACAATTATGTCAAATATGGGGCTTTATGAGGCTTTTGAGCGAAAGGGCATAGATTATGTTCAGACTGCGGTAGGTGATAAGTATGTATACGAGAATATGCAGGCTAATGGACATTCACTGGGAGGAGAGCAATCAGGTCATATAATATTCAGTAAGCATGCCACAACAGGTGATGGAATATTGACCTCGCTAAAATTAATGGAGGTAATGCTTGAAAGTAAAGCAACTCTTTCAGAGCTATGTAAGGAAATCAATATCTTCCCTCAACAGCTGGTAAGCGTAAAGGTAAAGGATAAGAAAGCCTTTAGCGATGATACTGTAATAACTGAGTATGTAGCAGAGCTTAGTAAGAAACTTGGTAAGGACGGCAGAATTCTTGTTAGGGAAAGTGGAACAGAGCCTGTAATTCGAGTTATGGCTGAAGCAAAGACTGATGAGTTATGCCGAGACATGGTTGAACGGATAGTTGCGAAGATTACAGACCGTGGCCATGCTCTAAATGAAGATTGATTTTTACCAATTAATCTGATACAATTTAAAGCTAAAAATAAATTATAGCAATTGAGTCTGTAATCTGCTATACTAAGATATAATTTTCAAGAGATAATTCTGCGAAAGAAATAGAAGAAGAGTAATTAGGAGGAAACTAATATGAGTTTACAGGTAGAAAAACTAGAAAAGAATATGGCGAAACTTACAATAGAAGCTTCGGCTGATGAGTTTGATAAGGCCATTCAGAAAGCATTCCAAAAGAATAAGAATAAATTTAATATTCAGGGCTTTCGAAAAGGGAAGGCACCTCTTGCTATTATAGAGAAGATGTATGGTGCTGGTGTGTTTTACGAGGATGCTGCAAATGAGATTATTCCAGAGGCATATGAAAAGGCTGCCCTTGAAAGTGAGCTAGAGATTGTCTCTAGACCAGAAATTGATGTAGTACAAATAGAGAAGGGAAAACCCTTTATTTTTACTGCTGAGGTAGCTATTAAACCTGAGGTTACATTAGGCCAGTACAAGGGTATTGAGGTTGAAAAGAAGGAAGTATCCGTAACTGATGAGGAAGTTCTAGAGCGTATCAATAGGGAAAGAGAGCAAAACTCCAGAATGTTAACCATCGATGATAGACCTGTTCAGAAGGATGATATTGCTGTTATTGATTATGAAGGTTTTGTAGATGGGGTTCCTTTTGAAGGTGGAAAGGGTGAGAATTACTCACTAACCATCGGCTCTAATTCCTTTATAGATACCTTTGAGGAGCAGCTTATTGGAAAGTCCATAGGAGAAGAGTTAGAAGTTAATGTAACATTTCCTGAGGAGTACCATGCTAAGGAATTAGCTGGTAAGCCTGCGCTTTTTAAGGTTAAGATTAATGAAATCAAGGTTAAGGAGCTACCTAACCTGGATGATGATTTTGCACAGGATGTATCAGAATTTGATACTCTGGATGAATACAAGGAAAATATCAAGGCTACAATAAAGGAAAATAAAGAGAAGGAATTAAAGACAGCCAAGGAAAATGAAATAGTTGATAAGATTATAGAGAATGCAACCATGGATATTCCTGAGCCTATGATTGAAACACAGGTTAGACAGATGGCAGATGACTTTGCACAGAGAATGCAGTATCAGGGCTTGTCTTTGGAGCAGTACTTCCAGTTTACAGGGATGGATGCTCAAAAATTCATTGATAGCTTAAGACCACAGGCCTTGAAGAGAATACAGAGTCGCCTGGTTCTGGAGGCTATTGTTAAGGCTGAGAATATTGAGGTTTCAGAAGAGGAGCTAGAGAAAGAATTAACTGAGATGGCTTCTATGTATAAGATGGAATTAGATAAGATTAAGGAAATGGTTGGCGATAAGGAAAAAGAGCAGATTAAAGCAGATATCGCAGTACAAAAAGCCGTTGATTTTATTACAGAGCAAGCTAAGGAAGTAGAAGTAGAAGTAGAAAAGTAAAGGAGGATATTAGGATGAGTTTAGTACCTTATGTCATAGAACAAACCAGCCGTGGCGAGAGAAGTTACGACATATTTTCAAGACTATTAAAGGAAAGAATAATATTCTTAGGTGAGGAAGTTACTGATGCAGCTGCAAGTATTATTGTGGCACAGTTGCTTTTCCTTGAATCCGAAGATCCCGGAAAGGATATTAACTTCTATATTAACAGTCCAGGTGGATCTGTAACCGCTGGTATGGCAATTTATGATACTATGAACTACATTAAATGTGATGTATCTGCTATATGTATAGGTATGGCAGCTA
>JAAYPG010000129.1 GCA_012519905.1 Clostridiales bacterium
AGTAAAATAAAGAATTGGTCCAATAATCTGTAGAAAAACCACAATAACAATCCACAAAACCTGATTGCCAAATCGGAATTTCTTATTCTTTAGTAAATGTATCAGTGCTGTTACCATAAGTACAAGCTCCACGATAATAATCGGGATAATAAAAGGTAAATACTCCATTATTTCATTCATTTAAATAACCTTTCCTTTCCTATAGTCTGCAAAATTTGGGCCGCAGGCACAAAGAGCCGTGTGAAAGGTTTATCTTTCACACTATCCTCCCTCTTCGTGTTATACACGATATTTATTTATTATTAATTTTCTCTAGTTTAGTTAGGATGTTTTTATACCTTTTTTCTTCCTGAAGGATTGCAAATGCAGGACTTTCTCTAATTAAGTTCTTTAGGTCATGCCAGATGGCAACCGAGGTTCTGGGTGCAGCAGTATCGACATCGATATCTTCAAGATACCGCTCCAAAGTATCAAAAATATCGTTTCCCTTAATCATAATCTTTCCCTTACTCTGACTAAAACTACACATATGCTCGATACTACGTTCTAGAGTATCCAATGCTTTATCCTTATCTTCTCGTCTAGCAAAAACTATAGAAGCTTCAAGCTCAATCTGCATTAATATTGCTGGATGAAGATTCTCTATATCAAACAAATGGCACAACTTTGTAAAAATACTATAATAAAGCTCTAGCTTCTCGTTATCTGACGAATATACTTTAAGAAAATCAGGCACCGATCCCAGAATATTCATCAAGCTAACAAATACATAGCCCTGCAGATACTCCTTAGCCTTATCCATATCCCCCTTCATCTGATAAGCCTTAATCAATAATGGTTCCGGTTGCATCTGAGGCTCGTTTCCTGTTTCCAACAAATCGATAGCTATGACTGGTTCTTGTAGGCTAATATAACACAGTGCCTGAAGCTGTACAGACATCTTTGCAAGATGCACATCATCCGAATTCTTCTCAACCCTCTTAAATATCTCCAAGGCCTTGGTAATAACTTCTGTTGATTTCTCGGAGCTTCCTGATAGGGACACATGGTTTAATAAAAGCAGTCCAAATTGAACCTGTAGCTGCCAGCAGGAGTAGTATTTCTTTAGATAGTCATCACACCTGGCAAGCACTTGATCGAAGGGCTCCTCAGTAAAGGCCTTTGCTAGCTTGTGGTAAAGCACTCTTATCTCTTCCTTAGTCATCTGAGGCTCATAGCCAACTAGCTCATCAATTGTAATGTCAAAATAAGCAGCAAGCACAGGCAGAAGTAGTATATCCGGATAGCTATGGCCGGACTCCCATTTTGACACGGCAGGCTTTGACACCCCTAAATGACCTGCCAGCTCCTCCTGTGTAATTCCTTTCTTTCTTCGGTGGATTAAGATTCTTTCTCCGATCTGTAGGCTTCCCATATTACCACCCCTTCCTCTTTAACATCATCTTTATCTATTTCTATTTTATTCTATCTAAAATATATCTACAATGGATTTATAATTAACTTTTTGTTAATTATATTAACCAATGGTTAATAACATCAAAGGGGACGATTCACCTATCTTCTTTTTGGTACAGAAGTCAGGTGAATCGTCCATCAATCTATCAGCGTCCAACAAATCCTCTGCTTCTTTAATCGTTTCTAACGTTTTAGTGTTTAGCTCTGATAAAGGAGTAAGTAATCTGCAATTTATAATTTTAATCTGTTTTTTCTTTTTGATATCGAATAAGCCTTGTTTCCAATGTCCCTGTATGTAGTTCGAAAAGATGATTGTCATAATCATAAAAGTATATTGAATCACCCTCTCCTATAACCCTCTTTCTCCCCTCCTCAATATTTAGACCTAGACTTTCAATTCTATTAAGGTATATTTCAAAATCTGCTTCCTTTATTTTAAATGCTATATGATTATAGCTTCTATCTATATTCTTCCCTTCCATAACTACTATCCAAAGGTCATTTATCAAGAAGAACTTTTCTCTAGAGATGGAAAATGCTTTATCTCCACTTGAATAAATCTCTTCTGCTTCAAATATATCTTTAAAAAATTTTGTAGCTTTATCTAGCTCCTTCACAATAAATGTTATATGACTAATACCTTGTATTAAGTTATTTTTCACCCCGACACCATCCTTTCAACTGAAAATAAAGCAGTTCAACTCCCTCTTGTTTTTTCTTGCATAAAAAACTAAAGCAAGATACAATAATATAATAAATGAAAATACAAAGGAGATATATTCATGGATTTTTTGTTGAATTTAAGCGGTCCCGCTCTATATATTATAATTTTTATTGCAAAGACTATTGAGGTCTCTATTGCAACAATTCGTTTAGTATATGTCAACAAGGGAGAACGCGTAAAAGGAGCTATTCTTGGTTTTGTCGAAATATTGATTTGGATATTAGTAGTAAGTTCAGTGCTTAATAATATTACTGATGATCCCTTTAAGATCTTTGCATATGCAGCTGGTTTCTCCTTAGGAAATTACCTAGGAGTTTCTATAGAATCTAAAATTGCTGTAGGTCTTGCATCTATTCAAGTAGTGGTCCACGAAGAAGCCGGAGATATTCTTGCTGGTATACTTCGTGAAAATGGGTATGGTGTTACCATTATAGATGGAAAGGGTAAGGATGATAGCAAAAAGGACCTTCTATTTATTCAGCTAAAAAGAAGAAAAATCCCTGCTGCCATTAAGCTTATAAAGGAAACTGATCCTAATGCATATATAAGTATAAATGATGTCAAAACTATTGTTGGTGGCTTTATCAAGAAATAAAGATTGTAATTCCAATAGTAGTTTGTCAATCCGGTTAATGATAATATTGAATATAGTAACTGAGTACCTTTTGATAGGTATTCAGCTATTTTATAGCATAAAATGTGCCTTAGCACATATTACATAAAAAAGCTCATTCAGCCTAATCTAAGAGCCTGGGTGAGCTTTTAAGTATATTTTCTATATCTTACTCTTCTATTGCAATGAAAATAGCAGGTACAGGATATTCACCAAGCCTATATTCCTTAAGGAATAAGCCTTCATCTTTTGCATTTAGGACAACTAACATTGGAAAAGTAGAACTACCTTTACCCTGTTTTGCATAAGCATCATAAATTCATCATGAAACATATTAGCTATATCATTACTATACTTATAACTGATCTCATATATCTTCCACCTATCACCCATGGAAATCACTGGTATGTCAAGAATTATCTTGCTATCTTTATCCTTCTTGAGAAAATCAAGCCTCTCAAGACCACTTATATTTTCAAAACAATGCATGTTGATAATCGGCAAGTCATCTTCCTTACCTGAATATATGGCATATAGCATTTTCATTACATCGAGTCCGTTCATACCATACTTCATGTTATCATGATTATTATAGCTGGAATGGGTTTTACCAAGCTCACTTCACCTGCTACGAAAAACCGTCCGCGGACAATTACCAGAAAGAACATCTGAAATTCGATATTTAGAATTTGCTATCATAACTGTTGTTCCTTGTCGTATTGGTTCCTTAATAAATTCTAATTTTGTTTTTGCCCCTCCAGCACCTTGACGACTAGCACCAAAGCAATGTTTTTGCAGTTCATCTATGTTAGCTATAACTTCGTCAGCATCCTTTCCTTCTACAAAGTCAACTAATGTAGAAGGATCTTTCGGATCCAAGTAAATTCCATTAACAGAGGTAAATATGAGTAAGTATTTTGGATGGACTAAGCTGGAAATTACCGAAGCTGTCTCATCATTGTCAATACATTCTACAATTCTCATATTTCCATTATTCCGAAGCTGTTCTAATTCCCAGCGTCGGTTCTCTTCGAAACTAACAGTATCATTATAATTTACAATAGGCACAGCATTCTGCTTTACACAACGCAGCAAGAACTGATGGATATGCTCTCTCTTTTCAGAATCATTAAAATGCATATGTTCTACTAATAGTTGCCGAACAGAATATTTTGATGGAATATAGCGCCTATATTCCTCCATAAGTATAGCCTGCCCCTGAGCTGAATAGTCGGTCATGATATCACTTTTAGGACCTGATAACTCACTGCCGGTTCTCTTTATATAATCTAAACGTCCTATTTCCACCGCTCCGGAACTAACCCAGATCATTCCAGGACGTAGTTCACTACCAATACGACTGAAAACATTATAATTAATATCATGTTCAGCCTCTCGTATCAAAGCCATTGATCCTATCTTTCCTACCAATTCAATATCAAATTTCATGGTACCTTATCCCCCTAATATGATTACATAAGCCTCTATAGCTTAATATTTTTTTATATAGAATTCTACAGTCTAGAAAAACGTCTGTAAGATATTGCAACATTATCACATATAATCTAGAATGTAAACTACCAGAATCAAAGATTTCTCTGAAGCCATCATCTATTTCATTTATAATTGTTGTTGAAATATTTAATGTATTATGCCCAGGCAAAACTCTTTGTATCTTTAGTTTTCTAACCCTTTGAACTGATTTCATAAAATCCACCGGGTCTGTTGATGGATATAAGGATATTGGAATTTTAGATGAAATCCATTCCTTTTCAGTTTCATAAACTGCAATATTTTGAAAATAGAATCTCCCCTTAATTAACTTTCAAAAAAGTAGACATCACCTAATGTACCATCATCATATTCTGTTCTTGGATAAGCTTTTATAAGCTCAAATCGTCCATTGGTGTATTCATTTATAACTTTATCCCAGAAGTGTACAGATGCAATATTAGCAGGATGGCGTTTCAGCTGCCATCTACCTTTATGCATTTCAAGAACTTTAAAAAAAGCTTGTCTCCCTACACCTGACCGTCTGTATTTATGCATTACAAAAAACTCTGCCATCTGAAAATCAGTTTCTCTATCATCTACTTCAGGAAGATCAATAACCATAGCAAACCCAGCTATCTTATCATCAGCAAAAATAAAGTACGCCCATCTCTTATCTTCAGTCCAATAATAATCAAGATATTCATAACCATAAAGGCCCAATTTATTTACATCACGTTTGTCCCATTCAGAAAATTCATAACTGTATTTTTCTAATAGATTTCTCAGAATTTCCTTTTCATCAATAGTAACTTGTTTCAACTCTACTATCATTTACATGACCCCCTATATAATTTCTAATTCAAATCCAATACCCTCTAACCTTTAATGTCAAAACTATTCCTTGTTATACTTTTTAGCTTTTAATGCTAGTGATTAACTAATTAAGATTTATTTTTATGAAATCTGATGATGTTCACCAATATAAGTAAGGCAATATAAATTGGTATCATAATAAATAATATTGCAAAAAAATCTCTTGTTGCGGTATAAGATGAACTTATAAATCCTCTTATAGACAAATGAGCTAATAGATATGATACTGGTAAAAGAAAAACTTTTATTGATATATTTAGCACTTTTTTATTACGATAAACTATCAACATAAATACTCCGCAAATTATTGCAAATACTATGGCTATAGTTGCATAATAGGCTAAGAATAGGCTGGGTAATGTAACTATCCCGCCATCTGGATTTATATCTTTTCCATAGATTAGTATATCTTCATTTCCATTAGCCTGATAATAATATACCGCTACAACTTTTTCAAGATTTGGATTTATAAGAGTATTTTTTGTAATAGATTTTTTTACATTTCTATTCCATATACTATTCCATGTTATTATGTGATAAATATAACCTGTGTTGTCATCTGTCGGATAACTATATATATCATATCCATGTACATTATCCTCGAAGTTTGCAAGCACCAATCCATTAGAAATCTCTTTTATGGTCACACTTCTTTCGCTATATGGGTTATACTCTGGCGCAGTCAAAAAATTAATTGCTACAATAAAAAGCACCAACGAAAACATAACTGAAAATATAATAGTCAGAATTTTTTTCTTGAATAATGTTGACTTTATTTTTTTAAAAGGTGATGCATTTCTATCTACTGGTATCACGTTAAAGGTTCTCATCTCATTTAGGTGATTCCTGCATTCTTCACACTCCGTAACATGACTTTCAACAATCGCACATGAATCATCACTTAGCATATCTTCTATATACAACGGCAAGCAATCTTTAATAACATTACATGTGATCTTCATCAATAATCCCTCATTTCTTCTCTAATCTTATTTCTAGCTCTATGATAAGTGACACAAGCCCAGTTTTCTGTTTTACCAAACAGGATACCAATTTGCTTAAAGCTCAGCTCACCAAACACTCTTAGAGTAAATACTTCCTTATATGGTTCAGATAGGTTATGGAGAATCTCATGAATTTTCATTGATTCTTCAGATGAAAGCACTGACTTTTCTATATTAAAATCATCTTCCTTTTCAGGCACTGAGTCCAGGTCAAGCAAGTTTTTATGTTTTCTTATGTATGAATAATAAGAATTTTTGGCTATCTGAAATAACCAGACTTTAATATCACAATTGCCTTTAAAGCTATCAATGGACTTTATGGCTTTTATAAATGTTTCAGAAGTAATATCTTCAGATATATGTTTATTTTCAGATAAACTATATATAAAAAAATACACATCCTTGAAATAGTTGGTATATAACTCCTCAAGCTCTGTCACTTTTTCACCTCCTATCAATAAGACTCACGGGAATCAAATATCTTACAGTAAACTATAAAAATTATTAAACTTTTCTTAGATATCAACATTCTAAATATCCATAAGCAAAAAAGCAAGCCTTTCATTAGACGTTTGTTTTTGTCCAACAAAAGGGGTTCACTTCAGAACAGGGGATTATTTTTATATATTAGCATATTATTGATGAACATTAAATCTTCTGTAATGTAGGCAAGCTTGGGATAATTTAATATGTTATTGTGCTTTAATAGAACTGTTTTCTGTTTAAACACAGTCAATTTGCAATAAACGATACTATTCTAAAAAAAAATAAAATGTTATAAACAAGCTCTAAAATTTTACAAATACGACATGTTCATATATAAAAATAAATGTTATAATAAGGGAAGAGTTGCATTAATTTATTATATTAGAGGTGAAAATGTGATTAAACTTTTGTCTGTTGTGAAATCGGTACTGACCCTATTATTGTTTTATGTCTTAGTCTTAGCAGTGAG